>JBILBP010000105.1:0-8063 GCA_044353645.1 Planctomycetota bacterium
CCCATGCGGTCCGACATGCCCCATTCGTAGACCATCCCCCGCGCCAGCTGGGTTGCGCGCTGGATATCGTTGGAGGCGCCGGTGGTGACATCCTTGCAGAAGATCTCTTCAGCCAAACGTCCGCCGAAGAGCACGCAGATGTCCGAGAGCAGCTTCTTCTTTCCGTGGGTATGGCGGTCTTCGGTAGGCAGCATCATGGTCGAGCCGAGCGAACGGCCGCGGGGGATGATGGTGACCTTGTGCAGGTCGTCGGATTCATCGACCAGCAACTGCAGCAAGGCATGACCGGCCTCGTGGTAGGCGGTGATGGTGCGTTCCTTTTCGGGCATCGCCCGCGAACCGGTCTTCTTCTCCTGACCGAAGGCGACGCGATCGCGAGCGTACTCGAGATCCTTCTGCATGATCGCTTCGCTATCGCTGCGCGCCGCGTTCAGCGCCGCTTCATTGATCATGCTTTCGAGGTCGGCGCCGCTGAAACCCGAAGTCCCGCGGGCGACCAGAGTGAGATCGACCGTCGGCGACATCTTCACCTTGCCGGCATGGACCTTGAGAATCTGTTCACGACCGGAGATGTCAGGCAGGGCGACATTGATGTGGCGGTCGAAACGCCCGGGGCGCAGCAGCGCCGGGTCGAGAACATCGACGCGGTTGGTGGCGGCAATGACGATGACCTTGTCGCCGGAACCGAAGCCGTCCATCTCGACGAGGATCGCATTCAAGGTCTGTTCGCGCTCGTCGTGGCCGCCGGAGCTCACGCCCTGGCCACGGCGACGGCCGACGGCGTCGATCTCATCGATGAAGATGATGCACGGGCTGTTGTCCTTGGCCTGGGTGAACAGATCGCGCACGCGGCTGGCGCCGACACCGACGAACATCTCGACGAAGTCCGAACCCGAGATCGAGTAAAAGGGCACATCGGCTTCGCCGGCGATGGCCTTGGCAAGCAGGGTCTTACCGGTGCCGGGCTGGCCGATGAGCATCACGCCGCGCGGGATGCGTCCACCGAGCTTCTGGAACTTCTTGGGGTTCTTGAGGAATGCGACCAGCTCTTCGACTTCGTCCTTGGCCTCATCGATGCCGGCGACGTCTTTGAAGGTCTTGCCGGTCTTGCCTTTGGCGACGAGCTGCGCCCGCGACTTGCCAAAAGAAAGCACACCGCCGCCCTGACCCATGCGGCGGAAAAAGACGAAATACATCACACCGAGAAAGATAACGAAAAACAGCAAGCTGGGGAGCATCTGATTCCACATGCCAGCGGGCTGAGCACCGACGAGCTCGATCTCGGGCTTGTGCGCGACCTCGGGACCACTCTTGCGCACTTCGGCATTATAGTTGTCCATCGCCGCCTGGAGCTGGAGCTGGAGGTTCTCATTCATCCGCGCGCCGGGATAAAGGACCCGGTACGGCTGGGCCCCGGCATCCTTCGTCGGCGTAGCGACGAGGAACTCGGCACCCTGCTCGATACGCAGGACTTTGCCCTTCTCGATGTTGCTCAACAGCGCGCTCCACGACACCTCGTCGGGTTGCAAGTTCTTGAACATCATGACCACCAGCATCATCGCCCCAAACAGGAGGAGCATGATCATGAGCAAGCCACGGGGCTTCTGCGGCGGCGGTGTAGTCGGTTCAGACATGGGGAGCCTTCGAGCACGAGAGGAGCACTCCGGAGACGCGAGAAGGCGTTCCGGTTTTCGAGAGTTTCCGGGCACGACGACCCGATTCCAGCAGCAAGCTGGAGTGAGAGCACGCAACGTGCCGACTGATCTACTAGCTGTTAGCGAGCAAGTTACGCCTTTCGGCGACCCCCCGAGACCCGCGAACCTCCGCTGATCGAGGACGTCGAAGCCGGCTTGGGAGTGAGCACGGAACTGGACTTGTCGTTAGGTTTGGAAGTGACCTTGGAAATGCCGGGTGGGGCCGCGGTCGGGGTTTCCGGGTCGGGGCCGAACTCTTGCGTGCGCAGGGCATCCAAAGCCGCGAAGACGCTCTCCTCGCGTTGCTTCAAGTCGATACGTGCACGTGGCACAAAACGCACGGCACCCAGATCCGGGCCGAGGCCCAGGGCTAGGCGCACAGTGGCAATTTCAGCATCAAGCAAGGCCAGACGTTGGGTCAGCTCACGCCAGCGCTCGAGCGCGGTGCGGGTGATCTCCTCGGGCCTGATGATCACCGTGCGTCCGGCCAGCAGATCTGAAAAGACCTCTTCCGGCAAGCCGAAGGCCTGGGCATTGAGCACCTGCCGGCCAGCTTCTTCGAGCAATTGATGGCGTTCGAGCTGGAGGCTCTCCTCACGGCTTCGTTGGGAGCGCTTCTTGGCGCTGAACACCGACGAGACGCGATCGAGCATGGTCTTCCGCGGAGGCTCAACCATAGCTGGCATCGAAGCACTGATTGAGCGCCGACGACGATCGGAGTCGGAATTGGCTTTGCCCAACACCAAGGGCTCACTGGCCTCGGGAGACACATTGACGCTGAGCGCCTCATCGGCCTGGGGCGAAGCCGGGGGCTGTGGGCTCCTCGCCTTCACGAGCGGCGGCGGAATCGGGCGCCCGGTCTCCGGTCGCGCGGCGACCCGTTCACGTTCCCGTGAGCGTTTGCGGTCCGGTAAGCGCTCAGGGTCGGGGGTTTCACCGACCCTGAACGTGTCCTTACCGATGACGACCAGATCTCCGGTGACCAGGGCGCAGCGATTCTGCTCGGCACCATTGACCAGGACCGGTCGTTGCGACCGATTATTGAGCAGGCAGTGGCCATCGACGATCTCCACGGTCACCGACCCGGCATCGAGTCCGGATTTCATGACCTTGAAGACACGGGGCTTGCCCTCCCTGATCGCAATCATGCGACCACTACTGGAGGTGCTCGACAGGGATTGGAGATGGATAGACACCCCCATACAATGGCGCCTCTGGTCCAAGGGCAACCACTGCCGAGCATGTGCCACACCATGCCCGAGCTTCCCGAAGTTGAGACCGTCCGTCGGGGGCTCGAACCCCTGCTGGTCGGCGCCACCATCCGCAACGTGCAGGTGCAGCGTCATGACCTGCGCACGCCGATTCCCACGGATTTCGCCTGGCGGCTCAACGGTAGCCGCGTCTTGGCCATCCGCCGACGTGCGAAATACCTGCTGATCGATACGTCTTCGGTCACCGTCCTGTCGCACCTCGGCATGACCGGCACCTGGCGCCTGGCGGCGATCGGCAACGAGCGCCCCCATGATCATTGCTATCTCGAGCTCGCCGATGGCCGGCGCTTGGCGTTCCGCGATCCGCGACGCTTCGGACAACTCGACTTCGTGGCCCCGGGGGATGTGCATCCCAGCCTTGCGCGCCTCGGTCCGGAGCCCTTGAGCGCTGATTTCAACGTCGAGTACCTGCGCGAACGACTGCGGGCGCGACGCCAAGCGGTGAAGGTCCTGATCATGGACCAGGCCGTAGTCGTGGGCGTCGGCAACATCTACGCCCAGGAAGCGTGTTTCCGCGCCGGCATCCTGCCTGGAACGCCGGCAGGGAAGCTGTCCCGCCCCCGCCTCGCCACGCTCATCGCCGAAGTGCGCCACGTGCTGGCGAGTGCGATCGAGGCCGGCGGATCGACGATCAGCGATTTCCGCCAGGCGGGCGGCGAATCCGGCTATTTTCAGCATGCGTTCCAAGTCTATAATCGTGCCGGTCAGCCCTGCCTGCGCTGCGCGGCAACCCTACGCGGCCAGAATTTCGCCGGACGGAGCACCGTCTGGTGCCCGCAATGCCAACGCTGAGTACGGCTCCGATTGTCGGGGTCACCGAGTACCTCATTGAAGGCTGTTTGGCCCATCCCTGACAAAAAAGACGGCCCTACTGAGAACCGATGCGCGACTCACGAATGGGCACATCAGTAATCACGGCCTCCGACCACCGCCGTTGCCCGTACTGAGCCCGGAAAAACCCAGTTCTATTAGGCCTTTTCAGATGAATTACTGCCATCCGAGGGCTACCCTGGGGCGCTCTGACACATCGCAGACCGTCGCGTCGGCGCTGGCGAGACCCAGGCCATGCCGGCCATGCGGGTATACGTGCACGGCGAAGTCGACGCCATGCCTTCGACGAGTCGCGGCATATAACAGGCTGTTCTCCACCGGCACCGCCTGATCATCGGCGGTCGACGACAAGAACGTCGGCGGATTGCGCGCCGTCACCGAATGCTCCAACGAGAGGGCCTGCCGGGCCGAGGGATCGTCGCCGACGAGGTTGTCGAACGATCCTCGATGCGCGAACTCGCCGCTGCTGATCACCGGATAGCAGGCGATCACCGGATAGCAGGCGATCAGCGCATCCGGCCGACCACGCTGGCGAGCTACGGGGTCGGCGGCGGTGGCGTCGCCCTCATCCCCGAAATTCGCTGCCGAGCACACCAGATGCCCACCGGCGCTGAACCCGAGGAGGCCGACGCGGCGGGGATCCACATGCCATGACGCCGCCTGATGGCGGACCACACGCAGCGCGCGTTGGGCATCAGCCAACGGCGCCGGGTGACGAGCAGGAGCGACGCGGTAATCGCAGACGAAGGCATGCACGCCGAGCGAATTCAACCACTGAGCGATGGGCGCCCCCTCATGCGGCGCGCGCACGGCATAGCCGCCGCCCGAGCAAACCACCACCGCCGCCCGGAGCTGTTGGTCACCGGCCACCAGAAATGGGGTTAAGGTCGGATTCTCAGGGCTTAACGGCTGAGGCCACATGTGCCGCTGCCGGCGAAGCTCCACGACGAGGTCTCGAACTGCTGGGTCTTCAGAAGCAAAAGACAGTGGCTTTGACCATCGGACGTTCTTTCGCGCAGGTGGAATCCAAGGACGGTTACATCGAACCATCCACGACACGGTCACGGTGGAACCCGGGGACATCTTCATCGTCCGCCCGGAACCCTGGGGACGACGCCAAAACTCAGGCCGAGGCATGGATCCTATGATGGTTCTAGGAGGACCTCACACTGGCGACAGCCAGCTCGCATAGGCGGGGTTGCGGCCGTACACGGCATCTTCGTAGGCCTGCTGGATGCGCGTCGTCAGCGGACCGCGCGCGCCGTCGCCGATCACGCGCTGATCGATGGCGCGCACGTAGCTCACCTGGCAACCGGTGCCGACCAGGAACACCTCATCGCAGAGGTAGAGCTCGGTACGTGCGATCGGCCGTTCGATGACGCCGATGCCGAGGTCCTTGGCGAGAGCGAAGATCCCGCGGCGGGTAATGCCCTCGAGGATATCGGCGGTACGATCCGGCGTGTGCAGCTGACCATCGCGGACGATGAAGATGTTCTCCGCCGACCCTTCGCAGACCTGGCCACGATCGTTGAGGAAAATCGCCTCATCGTAGCCGTTCATCACCGCCTCGGACTTGGCGAGGGCGCTGTTGAGGTACCCCCCCGTGGCCTTGGTGCGGGTGGGAATGGTGTTGTCGGAGAGCCGGCACCACGACGACACGCATACACTCAAGCCCTTGCTCGTATCTAGGTAGTCGCCAAGGAACTGCATGTAGGTCATGAAGCCGTCGGCGACGTTGAGCAGCACCGGCCCCATGTTGGTGCCCTTCTTGTAGACCACCGGACGCAGGTAGATGTTGGCGGTCGGACGGTTGCGGGCCACGATCTCGCGGGCGATAGCGGTCATCTCCTCGACCAACGGGGCCTGCATCAAGAGCATGCGTGCGTTGCGCGAGAGGCGCTGGTAGTGCTCGCTGAGGAACAGCAGATTGATCCTCTTGCCGTCCCAGTAGCCGCGAATTCCCTCAAAACAACCGGTTCCGTATTGCAGAGCATGGGTGTTCACCGGCAGCACGCACTCGCTGAGCGGTTTCCACTCGCCATTGAGGTACGCGAGGGAGTTGTTGACGGGGGGGGCAGACTGGCTCACGATAGCTCCGCGTTACGGGGTAGAGGAGGCTAGGGACCACCCCTCGCAAATCCAGCCGGTTGTGGTTGACCATTGTGGTCTGCCCGATATAGGTGTTGCCCCGTTTTTGAGGATTCCGCATGTCATTGGTCAATACGCAGTACGCCGACGCCATCTTCAAGGTTGGAGGCTACTATAACTTCGTGACCATCATCAACCGCCGGATGAAGGAACTCAACAACGGCGAGCCACCCATGGTTCAACCAGTTATCACCGGCAGCTTTGGCCATTACGACAAGATCGACCTGATCGTGTCGGAAATCGAAGCCGGATTTCTTTTCATCAAGCACGCGGGCTAATCCCGCAATCGTCCCAAGAACTTGGAAGCGCACCGATCATGAATCAGACTACTTATCTCAAGCAGGAAGCCGTCAATCGCGACTGGCTCATCGCCTCGGCCAAAGGCAAGATCCTCGGCGACGTCGCCGTGCGCGTTGCGGTCGCCCTGATGGGCAAGACCAAGGCCAACTGGACTCCGAATGTCGACAGCGGCGCCTTCGTCGTCGTCACCGACATCGAGTCGGTGGTCGTCACCGGCAAGAAGACCAGCGACAAGATCTACAAGTTCCACTCCGGCTACATGGGCGGATTGAAAGAGATCCCCCTCGAGACGATGATGACCAAGAAGCCTGAACAGGTTCTTGAGCTCGCCGTCAAGCGCATGCTCCCCAAGACCATCCAGGGCAGCCACATGCTCAAGCGCCTCAAGGTCTACAAGGGCTCGGCCCACCCCCACGTTTCGCAGTCGCCCAAGCCGCTGTAAACCCGACGACGTCGGCTCCGGCCAACGCCACACGGAAACTACCGCACCCTCTGAAGAATTCTTCAGAGGGTGCGCTTTTTCAGGCTGATACACCGCGCCACCCGGCTCGCCCCCGGGGACTGCACCGGCGGTACACCGCCCTAGGGTGGCCGTCTATGCTGCGTGCCCCGTCCTCGCTTCCCTACTCCACGCACCGCCAGGCTCAGGGCCTCGCCCAACGCTTGGCGATCACCTGCCTGCTGAGCGTCAGTCTCGGGGTCGCAGCTGAGGTCCTGCCCAGCGATGGCGAGCTGCTCGCCGCCGCACGTGTCGCCAGCATCGCCTATCAGAACCACATTCAGACCCTCACTGCTGCGCTCTCGGCTTCCACTATCTCAGCTTCCACTATCTCGGCTTCCACTATCTCAGCTTCCACTCAGAAGACCCGCAGCGAAGCCCTGCGCACACTCGGCGAACTGCACGATCCCCAAGCTGTGCTCAGCATCCTCACGTTCCTCGAGCAGCCGGAACACAGTCGTGAAGACCTGCTCGCCGCCGCCCTGGCCCTGGGCACCGCCGGTGAGCCGTCGGCAATCTCCGCCTTGCACAAGCTCACCGTCAACGGCAACGAAGACGTCCGTCTGGCGGCCTACAACGCCCTGGGGTCGTTGAATAGAGCCAGCGCGGCCGATCACGCCCAGCGCGCCAAGGACAGCGACGAAATTCCGCACCTCGCAGCCTTGACCAACCTCGGCACGCTCAAGCAGGCCGACGCCGCGCCCTTGCTCATAGCCGGCCTCGAACGCCATCCACGCGCCGTCGTCCGCCGCATGTGCGCTATCGGGCTCGGCAAGATCGGCGATAAGGCGAATGGCCCGATGCTGCAGAACGCCCTCTCTGATCCCGATCCGGGCGTGCGCCGCTACGCCGCCGAGGCCATCGCCAGCCTCGGCTACCGTCCCGCGATCCCCTTCCTGCTGTTCGCGCTCGAAGCCAATATCGCCGGCAATGATCTATCGAAAGTCATCACCCACATGACCGGCCAGGATTTCGGATTCGACAGCAGCGCTGATACATTGCGCCGCACCGCCGCCATCGAACGCGGCTTCGCCTGGTGGACGGCTCACAGCGCCGATGGCGGCTGAGAACGAATGAAGCCTGGTCGTCGGCAGACATCAGGCCCCCGACCAGGTTTCAGCGAGTAGGGCGGCGCCCAATGTCCACAGGAAACAGCATTCCGCCAGTTGCCACCAGAGCTGCGTGAAATAGCCCAGGCCGGTGAACAGCCTGTATCGCCCAGAGTTCCACCGGAATCTCCCACCCCGATTTTACGGAGGGTGAGCAACTTTCATTCCATCGTGGTTCAGATCCGTCCTTTCCAGGTCACGTCTGGGAAGG
>JBILBP010000106.1:0-8060 GCA_044353645.1 Planctomycetota bacterium
AATCGCCATGCGCTGGATCTCTATGTGGCGGTGCCGCAACCCGGCCGCGGCGGTACGCCGACCCTCTGCGTGCAGGCGCGCAGCGTCGGGCAATCGCCGGAATGGTTGGATCAGTACCAGTTGAGCGGCGCTGAGCTGAACAATGAATTGAGCGAAGGTCCGCTGCTGGCGGCGGGGCGGGCCAAGCTCGGTGAAGAGCGCTTGCAGAACCTCGCCTCGATGGTGCTGATGGGCTTGAACCGGGTGGTAGTCAAAGACGGCGAGATCGCCGCCAAGCTGCAGTTCCATGCCACGGCCCATGATCGCAGCGCGGCAGAAGTCGCGGTCGAGAATCGCGGTCAGCAGGGCAACATTGCCCAACGCCAGACCGAGATGAGCGCCCAGGCCATCACCATGGTCTCGACCAACAAGGCCAACGCTCAGTCGGATGCCAACATCCGCGCTGATCTGATGGGCGAAGTGCGTATCAAATTCGCCACCGAGACCTTTAACCTCAATCAATTCGCCGACACCCAGGCGATCCAGCTGATTTCTCAGCACGCTCGCTGGCGCGGTGATGTGCCCACCGTTGGCCCGGCCACGCCACCGCCGGCTCCTGGAAACGGCTAATGCAGACGCTCGAACAGTTCCTCGTTGGTTTGGCCGAGGCGGTGACGGCGAGCGCCGAGCACGCCACGTTGCGTGTCAGCGTCACCGACGCCGATCTTACGGTCCCGATCGAGACCCGCGCCAATCGCCACGGCGATCTCTGCGCGAGCATGCCGCGTAGCCGGCTGATCACCGGCTTCGCGCCCGTCACCAGCCGGCTGCATGCGGTATTCGTGCGCGACGATCACGACCAGGTGGCGCCGTGAATCCGCAACGTCCAGCGGCGACGCCGTCGGTGCCGATCGAGGATTTCCTGCAATCGCTCGGCTCGCAGCTCGATCGCGCTCAGGATTCGCTGGCCCTCAAGGTCCGCGCCGGACGGCGTCTGACCTGGGCCTTGAAGGACATCTCGCTCGATCTGCAGGTCTTCGTCGAGCATGATCCGCGCGGGCGCGTCACTTGGCGCCACGCCGGCCCTAATGAGCAGGGGGCCAGCCGGATCAATCTGACCTTCACCACCATCACCAAGCCGATGGTCGAGGAGAACACCAGCGAGCTCGAAGAGGATCCGCGCGGGATCGATGATATTCGCCTTCAGGCCAAGCTCAGCGAGGCTGATACCCGGCAGCTGGAATGGATGGGCATCCGCACCGTCGGCCAGTTCCGCCGGTTGTCGCAGGATACCGATGCCCGCGCGGTGCAGGCGGTCTCGGGCATCCCCGTCGATCGCCTGACGGCCCTGCTGCAGGCCTCGGCGCAGCCGATGGTCAGCCGCAGCGAAATCACCGCCGATCACGACGGAACGCCGCTGGTGCGCCTGTACGGCGCCAACCTCAGCGACGGCAGCCACCCCGAAGTCCGCCTCAACGGCGAGGCCATGGAGGTCGTTGAATCCCGTCCGCATCGTCTGGTCGTGCGGCCCATGGCGCACCATCGCGATGGACCGGTCGAAGTCCTCTGCGCCGCCGGCCGCGCGAGCGGTTTCATGCGCCTGCCGACGCCCACGTTGAGCGCGGAAGCACCGGCAACGCCCGCGGTTCCCGCAGCCGTTCCCACAGCTGTTCCCGCAGCTGTTCCCGCAGCTGTTCTCCCAGCCAGGGTGAGCCCATGAATGGCGCGATCATCCCCGGCCAGGTGTTGGTGCGCCTGCGCCCCGGCGTGGCCCTCAGCCACACCCCCAGCCATCGCGATGTGCAGGATGGCGAACGCATCCACGCCGCCCATCTCGATCATGGTCCGGCGGATGCCGCCATCCGCCGCTACAGTCCGGCACAGCGCGTCAGTCGCATCCATCAAGCCGCCGGCGCCCTGGGCGTTCCGGGATTCCGTCATCAGGGTTGGAGCCGCCTCGAACAGCTGCTCGGCATGCCGCGGATGATGCGCATCGACGTCAGCAACGCCGTATCACTACCGCACCTGCTTGAAGATCTGCGCGCCTGCGAGACCGTCGAATCCGCCGCCCCCAACCGCCTCTGCCGCTTGAAGGTGGTCGCTGAGCAACCGCGCCTGGGCAGCGCTGTCAGCGATCCGTTCGTACGCATCGGCCATGCCCGCGCGCGCGCGCTCGAACCCGGCGATCCGACGTTGATCATCGGCATCATCGACAGCGGCGTGCGTCTCGACCATCCA
The DNA here is from genome assembly GCA_044353645.1 of Planctomycetota bacterium. Taxonomy (GTDB): domain Bacteria; phylum Planctomycetota; class UBA11346; order UBA11346; family UBA11346; genus CAIUVD01. The sequence goes on from JBILBP010000106.1 coordinate 2,218, forward strand.
GAATTTATCGGCCGCTTGCGCGCCGGTCTGGATCTCGTTGAAGTTATCGAGGGCGCGCCCGATGGCATGACCCTGGTCGGTGATATCCGTGATCGCGATCGCATTCCCGAAGACGAGCAGGGCCACGGCACGGCCTGCGCCGGACTGATCGGCGCGCGCGGCCTGGGTGTGCCGCCCGGCTTGGCGGGATTCTCGCAGTTGCTGCCGATCCGCGTCCTGGCGGCGGCCCGTGAGATCGGCTCACCGCCCAATGTAGTCACCGAGGCCATCGGCTCGCTGGCGGACATCGATGCCGGTTTTAAATCGGCGATCGATCTCGGTGCCCGCGTGCTCAACTTGTCGTTCGGTACCCCAGCCTCAGCGCTCTTGCCGGGCGAGCCGGTACCACACGCCGAGCTGGTGCGCTACGCGTTGGCACGCAATTGCCTGCTGATCGCGGCAGCGGGCAATAGCGGCATCGATGAGCGCTACTTCCCCGCTTGCCTGCCGGGGGTCATCGCCGTCGGTGCGGTCGATGCTCATGATCATCCGGCCACCTTCAGCACCCGTGGCGGGCACGTCGCCATCTGCGCCCCGGGGACAGCGATTCCGGTGGTCGGCATCGATGGCTACCAGCGCATGAGCGGCACGTCGTTCGCCGCCCCCCTGGTCACCGCCGCCTGCGCTCTGCTCATGGCCCGCGCCGCCCGCCAGAGCTGCTGGTTGCCGGTGAGCTCGGTGCGTACCGCTCTCTGCCAGACCGCGCGCGCTTTTCCGCAGCCCACCAGCGGTTGCGGGAGCGGCATCCTCGATGTCCCGGCGGCCTTGCTGGCGGTCGATGACCTGCTCGCTGATCCGTTGCGGTCCAATCCCACCGACGAGGTCGTCAGCGAGCTTTCGCCGGAGATGGAGGAGTCGCATGCACCTGCCCTTACCCGTTGAGAACAGGCTGAGGCGGTCCGGCCGAGTGGGCGGGGTCGAATCCGGGTGCACGGGGCCGCCAGGCTCACTTGGCCCGTGTCGTCGTCGGGCTCCCCCGGCTGCAACGTTGCCGACACTGTCGCAAAAGTCGCAAAAGTCGCAAAAGTCGCAAAAGTTGCAAAAGTTGCCTTCCACTCTCATCAACGCTCTCTCATCCACTGCCACTTTGCCCAGGAGTACCTTTCCATGACCACCTGCGAGATCTACCCGGACCTGTACAAGAAACCGCCGCTCAAGAACAGCGTCAGTCCTGACGAACTGGCTGTGGTCTACAACAGTAACTTTCAGCGTCTGCGCCTAGCGCATGCCGTCGATTATGTTCTCAGCCAGAGCTTCAAGCTCGCCTGGAGCATCAAGGACGATTTCCTCAAGGATGCCATGGTCAAGGTCACCGCCGCTGACCCCAACCGCGATCAGCGGATCTTCTTCGTCTCGGTGCTCGGCCTGCTGCTCGCCAACAACATCTCCGATCCCTCGCTGGGCACGCAGCCGGCTTGGGCGGTGATCCGCTCGGCGGATGCCAGTAAGCGCAACATCACCTTGTCGGCGCCGCCGCCGGCGAACATCGATGGCGGTAGCAATCAGATCATCATCCGCAATTTCCTGCTCCTCGATGAAGCCACCCTTGATGCCCACCAGCACAAGCAGCGCGTGGTCCTGGTCCGCCGCTTCGTCGATTCCGTGGTCGATGCGGTCAAGGAGTTCCAGGATGCCACGGCGCTCTTCACCAAGGTCTTTCTCAGCCTGCGTGAGATCGGTACCAATCCGAGCAACGAGGTCGGCCAACCTGACACCACCACCATCTACCCGCGGCAGGTGGCAGAAGTCACCCGCCAGCTGATGCGGCGCAACGTCAACGCCGAGGATCCGCAGATCAACCATCTGATCAACGATGCCCTGAGCGTCGCCCTGGGCGGGGGCATCAACTCCGATCCCGGGGCCCGCGACATCGACATCATCGATCTTGATCTCGATCAGGGCAGCACCGCCGATGTCATCAGCGCCAATGTCCAGGCGCTGGCCGGCATCTACTACGCCGCGCAGCTCGAAGATCTCAAGTTCTTCGCGGTTGCCGACAAGATCACCGAGCAGTTCATCAACGGCCTGGTACCGATCACCCGTGGTCCGGCCGGTGGGCGCATCTATGCCTATCACCGCGAGGCCCCCAGCCGCTTCACCGAGTTCGAGCGCCGCAGCCTCTACGCGCGGACCTTCGGCCTCGCCCAGGGCTCGGTCGATGAGCACATGCCCAATCGCGAGTTCCAGGATCTCTGGCTGCGCTTTCTGTCGGCCACCAGCCTCTACAACCGTCAGACTCCGTATCAGCGCACGGCGGTCACCGATCAGCAGCTGTTCAAGAGTGCCCGCGATCTGGCGGTGAACCTCTCCTTGCACGGCTACGCGGTGGCGCATTTCGCGGCCGTCGAATTGCAGCAGCTGGTGCGCGATGTGCACGCGATGCTTTCGGATCCGGAGATGGTTGCCGCCTACGGCACCCGCGATGTCTGGCAGCTCGTCGACCGTATCAGCATCATGCATCTCGGCGGCTCGGTCAACGGCGTGCGCAACCGGACCCTGGCGCAATCCGGCGGTCGCATCATCAAATGGCTCGCCGATCATAGCGCCATGCTCTCGAGCGCGATCACCGCCTCGGCGGGTGACGAGTTCCGTCAACCGAACCTGGTCAACGATGTCGAACGCTGGCTGGCGGTGAATGGCGTCGTCGACACCACCGTGACCCAGTATGCCGAGCCGGTGATCTCGCAGGCGCAGCCGACCATTCCCAATCTCGGCTTCAACGCCGGTGGTTCGATCAATGACGCCTTCAATTCGATGAATGCGATCGCCGGCAATCCGGCGCTCAACCAGCCCGCTCTCACCGCTTGATCAACCCTCAACGACAAGGACCAGCCATGCGCACCATCCGTGCCGCTGATGTCGTCAAACAACGCCTCGGCATCGCTGCCCGGCGCCTGGGTACCGCCAACCCGGCGACGGTGCTCGGGCGCATGCTCGACGACAGCTTCCGGCTGCCGCTGGGGGACCCCCGTTATCGGCAGAATCTCTTCACCCCCGGACACATGCCGTTGGAGCATTCCTTCTCGGAATATTCAGGGCATTCGCTGCGCCTCGATCTCGAACCCTTCGGTTCGGATATCTCGCCGCTGACCCGCCAACAGGAGACCAGCCGGGCCATGCGCAGCCTGGTCAAGGGCACCTATGGCGATCAGGCCCTGCATTGGTTCGATCAGCGCAGCGAGCATTTTCGTCGCGGGCAGATGAGTGGGCACCATCGCTTCGGGGCGTGGTTTGGAGCCTCCTTCGACGATGGCGGGATGCGTGAGACCAAGGTCTATTATGAGTTGACCAACGACGACCTTGAGGCCCTGCCGCCGAACCTGCTGCATGCCACGCGGGTAGCGATGGCGGCTTTGCCGGATCTGCGGCCCCTGGGCCTTTCGATCGCCTGCGGACGGAATTCCGGCGCTCAGCGCGTGTACCTGTTCCACAATGCCGACCTGCGCCTGCTCGATCTCGAACCGGTGATGAACAGTCTCGGCGTCGGCCATCAGCTGCCGAGCCTCCTGCAATCGCTGGGCCTGGTCCTCGGCGGACGCTTCACCCTGCCCAAGGGGGCGGCGATCATCGGCCTGCGCGATACCGCCAAGGGCGTCGAGATGTCGTTGTACACGCTGCTCCCGGCCTTCCCCGATCCACCGCGGGAGATGCATGGGCTGATCCAGATGCTGCTACAACAGCGACCGGATGCGCAGCGCAACTTCGCGCAGTGGCTGCAGTCGATGACCCCCGATGACCGCAACGGTCCGGGCAACATCAGCACCGTCGGGGTACGCGTGACGCAGGCCCAACCGGCGCGGCTGAACATCTACTTCCTGCCGGTGGGGTATGATCGTCCGGCCGAACGCAGTCGTGACGAGGCCCGGGAGGTCAGCGATCCGTACGCTCTGACGGCCTGATTCATTTCCGCACGCCACCATGGCCCACGGCCATGGTGGCGACACTCCGCTCAGTCGACCGCCGTTGGCGGTGAGGGACTTCTTCATGATCAGCAAAACACTCAGCGCCAGTCAACAGGCGATGGTGTCGGCCCAGGTTGATCGCTTGCTGGCGGGCAGCCAAGCGTGGCACACCTTGCCGCCGGCCGAACGCGAGGCGATCCGCAAGCACACCGCGACCATTGCCGCGAGCATGGCTGCGGAGCGCCTCACGACGCTGGCCCATGGTCCCACGGGGGAATCCGCTCCGCGCTCGGGAGGTGATCCCTATCATCAGCTCGGCGTACGCGCGCAGCCCGGGGCGCGTGCGCTGGCCGAGGCTCCGCCGTCGACGATCACCAGCAAAAGCAGCAATGGCGGCAATGTCTTCAAAGCCGAGGGCGTGGCCGCAGGGGTGACGCAGACCGCACGCATGGTTCGCGAGATCGACTTCCCGGCCTTCGTTTCGCAGCTGGTGCACGGGACCTTCGACGCCGTGGTACAATCCTCAATCACGCAGATGAAGGCCTATGGCGAACTGGTGCGCTCGGTGGCCATGTCGTTGAATGAATTCCGCGATCAGAACGTGAGCATGGGTCAGGCCCGCGATCATCTGGTGCAGCGCTATCCGACGCTGTTCCAGATCAGCACCGATGAATCCGGGGGCGCCCGCGTCAGTTCCCGTCCCGGCGCCGAGAACGCGAGCCTGCCGAATTTCCGCCAGGATCTCGGGCTCAGTGATGACGTCGAGGGCATCGACGATGATACCATCGAGGAGAAACTGGTGCCGGCGGCGCGCGACGATTATGCCCGCAGCCGGCAGAAGCTGCTCGCGACCATGGTTCTCATGGGCATCAACCGCATCGTCGTCACCGATGGCAAGATCAATGCCAAGGTCCAGTTCAGCTTCCAGGCTAAGGACAAGTTCAACCGCATGGCCACCGCCACCGACTATGAGAACATGGGCATCATGAAGGTCGCCCAAGGTTCCAGCGAAGGCGCCAGCGGGGCCCTCGATGCCGATGGCAATCCCTCGCAGGCGCCGGTGCTCGATGCCCAGGGCAAGCTGATCCAGAATGGCCAGGGCAATCGCTATGCCACCGGCCAATATCAGAGTCTCGAGCAGCCGATCATCAAGATCGCCGAGACCAGCCAGAGCATGACCGATGCCAGCCTGACCGCGAGCGGCTCGATGATGGGCGAGGTCCAGCTCAACTTCAAAAGCGATGTCTTCCCGTTGGAGAAGATGCTCGATAGCGGTCAGATGTTCCGCCTCAATGCCATCCAGAGCGGGCCGGCGAGTGCTGCGCCAGCGGTTCCGGCGGCCGCCCCTGCTCCCGCGCTCGCAACCAGCGGCAGTCGCTGAGGCGTCATGGCCGTCGCTCCCGCTCCCGAAGCCGTTCGTCGACAGGTTGGTGCGGCCTTGGCCGCATCACCGGCGTTCACGGCCCTGCCCGCGGCTGAGCGCGAAGCGTTTGCCAACAACCTTGCGAAAGTCGGGGTGTTCCTCGGGCAGAATCAGATACCGGCGGTAAAGAGCGCCCCGACGCTCAGGCCGGCGGCCCGGGCCCTGGCCAGCGCCGTCGACGATACCGCCAAACGCCTCGCGGAAAAACCCGGGCAGGTCGGCAACAACTTCACCGCCGGCGCGATGCGCGAAGGCAATGCGGTGTTCCGCGACTTGGTCCAGGAAGTCGACTTCCCAGAATTCGTCTCGGGTCTGGTGAAGGGGGTCTTCAACGCCGTGGTCGACGCCTCGATCCAGCAGATGAAGGCCTATGCCGACATGCTCGCGGCGGTTGCCAAGAGCGTCGATCAGTTCGCCGACGAGAACATCAGCGATGAGCAGGCGCGTACGCACCTCGCGGCGCAGAATCCGCAATTGCT
>JBILBP010000422.1:0-8022 GCA_044353645.1 Planctomycetota bacterium
TGATCGAGGATCCCAGCTACCGCGCCCTGCGCGCCTGGATCGGCTCATTCTGGCATCGCGCCTGGCAGCTGCTGCATCCGGCGGTGATGCAGAATTGGGTGGCGCGCTTGATACGCCGCAACAGCAGTAGCCAGCGCCCGCGCGCCTATCGCGTGATCAGCGTCGATCCCCGCCGGGCGCGGGCGGCGGCCCGCGGCGCCTGCGATACGCTGGTCGCCGGGCACATCCACGAGCAATGGCGGCGGACCATCGGTGGCGTCGATCTGCTGCTGGTCGGCGATTGGCCTGACACCATCGGCCAATGGATCGAAGGCCATGCTGATGGCCGCCTCGTACATCAACGCTGTGATTTTTCGGAAGCCCTGCCCCATGGATGAACGCGCCCAGCTCGAAGCCCAACTGCGCTACCACGACGAGCGCTATTATCGCCAGGCCGAGCCCGAGATCACCGACGCGCAATACGACGAGCTGCGCGATCGCTATCAGCTCCTTTGCGACGAGCGCGGCATGCCCGCCAGCGCGCGTTACGGCAACACCCCCGGCGATGATCGCAGCCTAGGCTTCGTCACCGTGCGCCATCGCGTGCCGATGCTGTCCCTGGAAAAAGCTAGCGAAACCGCTGAGAAAAACGGTGAAGACGCGGGCGCCAGCGGCAAGCTCACGGCGTGGGTCGAGCGCACCCGCCGGCTCGCCGACCTGCCCACCGAGGCCCCCCTGGGACTGTTCCTCGAGCCCAAGATCGATGGCATGAGCGTGAGCCTGACCTATCGCGATGGCCGTCTACAACAGGCGGTGAGCCGCGGTGACGGAGTCAGCGGCGACGTCATCACCGAACAGGTGCGCGCCAGCGGCGCCGTTCCGGAGAAGGTCGCGGTCGAAGGCGCCTTTGAGGTCCGTGGTGAATTGTACCTGCCGCACCAGCGCTTCGCGGCCCTCAACCAACGTCTGCTCGCCGAGGGCGGCAAGCCGCTGATCAATCCGCGCAATGGCTGCGCCGGCCTGATGAAACGCAAGGATGCCGGCAGTCTACGCGGCATCGGCATCAGCGCCTTCATCTATCACCTGGCCTGGGCCGAAGGCGTGGAGCTGCCGGGCACCCAGCATGAGCTCATCGCGTGGCTAAAAGTTCAGGGCTTCCCGACCAATGAGCACGTCGAGGTCCATACCGATGCCGAGTCGGCAGCGCGCGCCTGCGCCGCCTTCGGAGCTCGGCGCACGAGCCTGCCCTACGACATCGACGGTATGGTGATCAAGGTCGACGATCTGCGCCTGCATGATCGCTTGGGCACCACCGAACATCACCCGCGGTGGGGCGTGGCCTGGAAGTTCCCTCCCGAACGCCGTCCCACGCGGCTGCGCAACATCACCGTGCAGATCGGCAAAAGCGGCAAGCTAACGCCGGTCGCGGAGCTCGCTCCGGTGGTCTTGGCGCAGACCACCGTCAGTCGCGCCAGCCTGCACAATTTTCCCGAACTCGAACGCAAGGACGTGCGCATCGGCGACACCGTGCTGGTCGAGAAAGCTGGAGAGATCATCCCCCAGGTGGTAGCGGTGGTGCTCGCCGAGCGACCGGCAACCGCGGTACCCTATGCCCGCCCGACGCACTGCCCGGCGTGCGCGGCGGAAGTCCTCAGCGAAGACATCTTCATCTTCTGCCCCAACCCCGCCTGTCCGGCGCAGGTGCGTGAACGCCTGCGGCATTTCACCTCGCGCATCGCCATGGATGTGCAGGGCCTGGGCGAGGCGGTCATCGATCAGCTGTGCACAGTAAAGGGTCTGACCTCGCCGGCGCAGCTCTTCGCGCTGAGCGCCGAAGACATCTCCAGCCTTGAACGCAAGGGCGAGAAATCAGCGCAGAACCTCGTCACGGCATTAAACGAGGCCAAGGGCCGGGGCCTGGCACGGGTCCTCGTCGGCCTGAGCCTGTGGCAGGTCGGCGAGAAGCTCGCCGAAGACCTTGCCTCCACCTGCGGCTCGATGAACACGCTGCTGGCCTTGGCCGAACGCCACGCCGCTGGCGACCCGCAACCGCTAGCGCAACTCGATGCCATCGATGGCGTCGCCGAAACCACCGCCCGGGCGGTGCTTGAGCAGCTCGGCAATGCCGCCGTGCGCCAGGTGATTGCCGACCTCGCCGTGGCGGGCGTGACGATGACCGCCGAACAGCGGGTGATCAACCAGGTCACCGGCGTCGCCGGCAAGACCTTCGTCTTGACCGGCACCTTGCCGAAGCTCACCCGCGATCAGGCCGAAGCCCTGATCGTCGCCGCTGGCGGCAGCTGCAGCGGCTCGGTATCGAAGAAGACCTCCTACGTCGTCGCTGGCGAGGAGGCCGGCTCGAAACTCGCGAAGGCCCAGACCCTGGGAGTGCCGGTGATCGATGAGGCTGGCCTGCGCCGCCTGCTTACCGGCGCTTAGGCAGACGTGGGAACCGCAGATAGCACCCCTGAATCTAGCCAACATGGATAGCGAACATCTTTCCGGTTCGATGAGCGTCGAGTCGTGCGAAAGAAGGAACTTAGGTGGCGCTGAAATTGATTTGATTGCTAGAATACATCGAACAAGGACAGATCGATATCAGGAAATTCAAGCCATGACATGTCAAAGTTAAAGTTAAAGAGCGAAATGTCGGATGTCGATTTTGAAATTGATTGGATCACATCAGCTTTCATTGTAGCATAATCGCAGTCCTCACCAATTGAGGAGTGGTACTGATCAAAGTCTTGGTGAGAATTGAAAAATGCATGCGACAAGCATGCGAAATCTGGGATGACACCCTGCCGTTTATTGGCGTCTTTAACTTCTTCAATAGAATAGAATTTCTTTTTGCCATAATGACTGACCAAATCATTGCCAACGGTCGTAATTTGTTTCTTTTTATCGATCGGTTTGATTGAGCATGGGGGCATTTTAAAATCTCCGGATTGCAGGTATGATCTGCACAACGTTAAAGATCACCAAGACCAAGGCCTCTAAAAAACCTAGCCGTGGCGGAAGGAGCGCGGCAGAAGGAGCACAGCATAGGGCCATGTGCATTCACTGCCCTCCGCGAAGTGCCTAAGCGGCGCTGGACGCTCGCGACCGCGCAACCGCTAGCACCATTTGGACACTTCGCAGGTGGCAGTGAATACCATTGAAGTATATGGCCTTGTTGGACGGTTCATTTTTCCTTATAAACAGTATCGATGGCAATACCTGCTGCCAACATCAGGGCTTTAGTTCCTAAATTATCATTGCCGATACCGGATAATGAAATCATATAATTATCGGCAGAGGTAAACATCTCCTTGCCCAAACCAGCCCATTTCTTTGAAATCGTTCCGAGTTCCTTACCTGTTGTATCCAATAATTTGAAATTCCAGCCTTTCCAATCACCTTTAATCTCAGCAACCTTTATATCCTTGGTATCATAAATAAAAAATCCCCCACCCAAAGAGAATAATTTAGATTTAAAGTAACCCACTTCCTTATCGCCGTCAACAAGCACCCGAACTTTTGCCCTAAGAAGAGACCATCCACGCACAATCGAGACAACAACTCTTCCTTCACCTTTATCATTTGGATTTTCGATAATATCAACCCTAGTAGGGAGCGTTTGCTTACTAATTAAAAAGCGCAATGCTAAAAAGAATTTCCCGATTTTCTCCTGAGCCAATCCAATCTTCTGCCCATTTTGAGGATCGATAATATCATAAGCGTTTGATAGCTTAAATAGACCAACATGCTCCTTGATAAAGAATTGATTGAAATTTAACATAGAGACTCCTTAGCGCAAAGCCTTTCATAAGTGACAAACGTATAATTTATCGCATGGAATGCGAACCAACGCCGGAGACTTCGTGGAGCGTGGCATAACGTATCTACGGTCTGGCATGGCAGCAAATACTTTATGATATGTTCTCCGGTGCATCTTATTTTTTAGACTGCGCCTTGGCAATACCTGGATAGTATATTGGCGTTTCTAAATGACGATCAAGCGTTGAATTTTATTAGTGCGCATCGGCGGCTTTCGAGACACCAGAGATCAGCGGGGCCGTAGGATTAAATTTTGCAAGCTGGCTCCGCAGCAATAAGTCCAGACGGAACATTCTCAAGAGCGCCGACACAGAGGCCAGGGTTTAACATGCTAAATCTTTAGACATAATTTTTAATAAAGTCATAGTATCCACGAATTCCGTGCTGCCTGTGGGTATCCACCGATCTATTAACCTTATCTATTAGAGAAATATAATCGTCTAATTTCAGGTTATTAATTTTCCCAATCCTCATCAGGCCTATTTCAACAATGATTCCAATTACTAATTTTTCAACCTGATTAGATGGAGTCCCGTTTTGAGACTTAGCATAGCCGAACTGTTGTTTAACTGCAATTTTTCCTTTGTCCAATGCCATCATCACTACAGAATCTGTCATTAAATCGTTTTCACCGTATATTCTCGCTAACCCTGCTTCAATATTTTGAAGCACATCAAGGAATTTTTCAACATTACTGATCATAGGTGCCTACATTAAATCGCTGAGACATGAAATAAGACCGATATAGTCATCTTTCCATCCCGACTTGTCGGAGCATAGTCTTAAACATCAACCGAGGCGGGTCAAGCGAGCAGACCCTCGCCGCAGCGGAAGTGGCGAAACAACTGAGAGTTGCTTCGAGCTATTAACTCGATCCGGCTTCTGGCGCATCGCCCCGCTGAGCAGAGGAGTAATATTTATTATTACCATCGTCAAGGTTAAAGTTTAATATGATAGACATCGTTGTTTGCAGGGTTTTTTCGTCAGCATTTCTTTCGAGCCCATTGAAAATCTCGTGGATATTAAAGAATGAGTAAAATTTATTAATTCCCCGCTCCCATGGAACATAAACCATTTCCTTATTTATTCTCACCGAAACCATGAGCTTGCCGTTTTCGTAGCGAGAATGAAACGTTCTAATGTGTGTAGATGGCGTTTTTCCTAATGCTAGTTTTGTATTTGGATTTTGAATAAATAAAACAAAATACACATCTTTAAATATTTCAACCTGCGTCTTCATCTTTTGAATTAATTCGTCATTATCGTGATAGCTTTGTCTGTATTTCACTTCGACGATCCATTTTTTTGAATGGCTTTCATCGAGCAAAATAAAATCCGGCGTCAGCGAAATCGCCGATGGCAAATCTAATGACCTATAGCCGTCCTTGCCCATGCACGCAATTTCTCGCAAAGTCGCTTCGATTCCGTACGGAACAACCCTATAATTCGCATGCTCGAAAAGACATTTTATTGCACCCTGAAATAGATGACCCTTAAGTCGGCTGGCGTACAGCATTAGCACTTAGATCTTTATCATAGAAGGTAAATTTTATTTATTGGTAAGTTATGCCCAAAAACGAAGATCGGCGGCGGATGTCAACCCGTCCGATGAACCTATTTGTTGGGCGGATTTATTTATCGTTCTTTTCGTTGCGCGCTTTCATTAAATCCGCTTCCAACATCAAACCTTCAAGATCCTTGATCGCCCAAAATGCATGCTTTCCCATAGCCAATTTAATCTTGGCTGTCATCAGATCTCTATCGACCAAACCATCTTGCCGCAATAACCATACGCAATCCATGTGGTCCTTACCGCATCCTGCGAGATGCTTGATTACCACCAGCCATTCTGGGCTAATAGCGGGAAATTCATCATCTAACATAATTCTATCGGCCAAAGCAATTTTGTATAAATCAGCTAGTTCGTCGTTTCTTACGATCCAGTCAACTTCAATTTTTTGGCCAGAAAGCTTCAAGTTAAAAGACTGGCCACCAAATGAAAGCGGCTTGACTGACATGCTATTAAGTGGGCTGCTAGCAACAAAATCAATGTCTTTTGTGGCACGGGTAAATCCATACAAATGCATTAGAAGTCCGCCACAGATTGCACATTGGACATTGGACATTGGACATTCTAAATTTTTTTTGCCATTTCAACTATAACCTTGACAGCCCTAATCCCATCATCCGTTCTAACAATATGCCCGATATTTCTGTACGGGCTAATCACGACAGTAGTTATATAAACAACCTAGGCAAATTCAAAGAAAATTTACCACCTAGGATTAAAGATCCTAGGGACCGCATCAACTTGAGGAAACCCTAGCCGCGGAGGACGGAGCAAAGCGACCGAGCGGGGAATTTACCAGAGATCTTTTTTATCTAAATTAACAACCGCACCGGACTTAAGCATTTTTATTTTAATCAAAATTATTGAAGCGAATGGCTTTAAATCATACAATCTATTGCTAGGCGAAACTATGGTAATTAACGATATTTCTTTATCCGAAAAATTAGTTTGATATTTAATGCCCCTATCGACCGTTATCACTAAATCAAACTGTCCGTTTGCCTTCTTAAGCAACTCTCCGTTTTTTATAGATCCCCAACCAAGCCATTGAACGGTAAAAACATCGTGTCCAATTAACAATCCCCTGAAACCATGGGGAATGTTTTCATCAAGTAGGATTTTCATGCCGATAATGCCAACCCTTTAGAATATTCAAGAACCGCAATAGCCTGCTGTTTTGTTACACCAGGAAAATCCAAGAGAAACGAATCAATGGTATCACCAGATTCAATGTATTGGTATAAAATATCAATAGTAACCCGCGTCCCCTTGAAAACAGGATTACCCCCCTGAATTTCTGGGTCAATAAGAATTTCACTACACGTATTCATAATACTAGCCTGTGCCGATTTTATAAAAATCAAGCTTCGAATTCAATTTGCGTCGTCCAACGTTAAAGATCACCGGGACCAATGCTATTAAAAATCCCTAGCCGCGGCGGACGGAGCGAAGCGACCGAGCACGGCGTAGGGTTTTTCATAGCACCGGCCTCCGGTGCATCGCCTTTTGGGGCGAAATTTGAATAATTCTATAATTAATCTATAGAATATTTCTTTTTAATTTCAATGATACGCGCGGCCGTAAGTGCCGAACAATTTGATTGGCCTGCACGCCTAAAGATATTGCTAAGGACGCGTTTTTCGTCTTCATCAAGCACATTATCAGCCAACGCTAATCCCATAATAAAATTAATTTCAACTTCATCCAATTTACCGTCGTCGGTAAAACATTTAATAGATTGGAGGGCTATATTAAGATGACTTTTTAACTTGCTCATAAATGCCTTTCCTAGGCTCAGTACGATTGATAAATTTCAATCGTACTTTGCTTTCATCTTACATAATCTTTTTTCGTTTGCAAACGTTGAATGCGGTTAACGACGATGGCGCATCGCAATCACGGTTCGATCAGGAAATCTCAACGCAAAACCCCCAAAGCCGCCCGCAGCAACTGTTCGCTGGCGAGTCCGGGTTGGTGGACCTTGGCCAGCGCATCAGCGGCCTCCTTGGTGCCATAGCCCAGGACCACCAGTCCGCGCAGGGCTTCTTCGACGCTCTGTACGGGACTGGCGAGACGCGCGGTCGTGCCGCTGGCGATGTGCAGCGGCGCGGGGATGCGCTCGACTTTATCGGCGAGCTCCAAAACGATTCGCTCAGCCGATTTGGGGCCCACGCCTTTGACCTTCTTGAAGGTCGCCACGTCGCGGGCGAGCAGGGCCTGGCGCAAGTCGCCGACGCCGAGGTGCGACAATACCGCCAAGGCCACCGCCGGACCCACCTGTTGTACTGACAGCAGCAGGTCGAAGGCCGCGCGCTCAGCGACGTCGGCAAAGCCGAAGAGGATGAGGTCATCTTCGCGCACGATCAGCCGTACATGCACGGTCACCGTCTGCCCGCCGAGCGGAATGTTGCGCCGGGTCTGCTCGCTGACCCGCAAGGAATAGCCGACCCCGTTGACGTCGAGCGACAGACGCCCGTTGACGTCGAGATTGGCGACCGAACCACGCAGAAAGTCGTACATAGCTTTACCGTGGCACGATCCATGCGACAGCAATCGTGTTATCCGTTATTGCAGTCAATTCGACCCGGAGCGAGCCCATGACCGATGCCCAGCATCCCGAAAAAGACGCCGAGATCGTTGCCGATGACCATCCGCAG
>JBILBP010000107.1:0-8008 GCA_044353645.1 Planctomycetota bacterium
GTGGCCTGGGTCTGATCAGCGGCAGTTACCGCCGCCACCTGCCACAGCCGGCTGCGATCAAAGCCGAGATCCGCCAACGAGGCATTCGCGGGATAACGGTAGGCGATGGTCTGCACGTCGATCCCGACGCGGTTGGTGCTGCGCAGCAGGCGTCCGTAGCGCGTCGGGCCATTGCCGAGATTGATGACCTCGAAGGTGCGTATGCCGCCATCGTGGTCGGTGATCACGGCGGTGGTCGCGAGCAGCGCGCTCGCAGTCAGTGCGTGCGCGGCATCGTAGAGTCGCAGATCGCGGAACAGCCCGACGGTGGTGTGGAGGACGCCGTCGACGGCGGCATCTGGCGCCACCTGCTCGAAGAAACGCTGCTGGGTCGAGAGCTCGGCGGGATCCGCATAGCGGGCAGTGACATGGGTGCCACCGGGGCCGCTCCAATCGAAACGTAAATTGGTATCCGTGGAGAGGAAATGATCGACGCCTAGGCTGCCGGCGAGGTCGAACACCCGCGAGCGATAATAGCGAGCCAGGGTCAGGCTCGGCAATCCTGACTGCGGACGAATCCCACCACCAACACCACCACAGGCCTGACATCCACCGAGTTCTTCAACGAGGCCGTAAAAGATCGCGTCATGGATGAAAGTGCCGCTGAGATGCTCGATCAACGACGAGTTGGTGCTGGTGGTCACGCAGGGCGGGCCTGCTAGACTACCCTGCTCGCAGGTGCTGCAGGTCACCTGCGTGCCGTTGTTGCTGGCCGTGGTCCAGCTCACGACCTCGGCCGGGGCCATGCCCACGGCACCGAAAAGAACCGCCAGCAAACGTAGGTAACCTACCATGATCGACTCCTCGGGAAGGTGGTGGAAGCGGCCCAGCAATCAGTGAGAGGAGGCCGCCTGTAAGGGGCTTCCGGGGTAGAGGACATGCACCAGCAGGGTCACCGTCCCGATCGCCGACGGGCTGCCCACGCGCACCGGCACATCGTCAACGGTTCCGGGTGGTGCCTTCATGACCGCCGTCGCGCGGCCCTCGGCATCCGCCAAGACCGTGATGCTCGCGGCGTTGTTCGCGAACACCCCGCCGTCGGAGGTCGCGAAGGTCACCAGGGCTTCGGGAGCGGCCTCGACCACCAGCGTCGCCGAGCCCAAGGTGGGGATGCGCTGTTCGGATGGCCCGACGATGGTCAAGGTCGGGACCCCCTTCTTGGCCGCCGCGGTACGATAGACCCGGGTCGGATCGACCGTACGCAGCATCTCTTGTTCAGCCTTGCTCAGCTGACGATGGTGACTCTTCAGCGCCGGCGCTGGCGCCGCGCGGTCGCTGGCGACGACTTCAACAGCATGCGCTGATGCGGCCGGTTTCGTTTTTTCGGTTGGTACTGCCGTGACCACCGGCGCGGTCGTCACCGGCGGAGCTTTTTGGGCAGCAGCGTGCTCCGCCCGCGGATACGAACAGCCCACAGAGCCAGCCAACAAGGCCACAGCCAACAAGGGCAAAGCCAGGGAAAATGTGAATATATTTGTGGTGAAAGTCTTTAGTTCCATACTTTATGTATATAGTACCAAACTATTAATCAATATAAATTCCTGAATGAATCAACTTGTCATGCACGCAGGTGATGGGAAATGCCGGCTATTTTTTTCGATGCTCGATACGGAGCCATGCCGCCACTGGATCGAAGGCCGGATGATGTTGCGCATCATGGCACGAACGGCAGTCGTTGACCGCCGGTGGCGCCGTCGCGGGGGCCGCGGCATGCGCCTCTGCGCCCTGATGACAAGCCGTGCAGGTCACCTGCGGCGCGCGGGCGCTGCGCCCGGGTAGGGCGGTGGTATGGCAGATGGCGCAGGCGGTGCCCTGATCCGCGATCGACAGCGACGACAGCGCGCGCGCATGCGCCGAGGTCGCCCAGGCATGCTGCGCCGATTGGTGACAAGCCGCGCAGGATGTCGCCGGCATCGCCTGGTGATCGATGACCACCGTCGGCGCCGGCGGGGGCAGCTCGGCCCAGATGCTCGCATCGCTGGGCAGAGTCGCATCGATGGGTAGCAGCCGTTGGCCGATGACCGTGGTCCCGCTGAGCAGGAGAACCTCGGCCATCGCCCCGTGGTTCAGCAGCGGTCGAACGATGCGTTGATTGGCCACCGTCGTCGTGGCGGTGGCGATGATCGCGATCAGCTCCGTCCGCTTGAGAGCGCTGATGGGGTCATCGGTGACCAGCACATCACTGGGCTGGATCTCCCATCCCCGCCGCGCGAGCGCCGCCGCCGCTTCGGGATTGGCGCCCCGGGCATCGCCGGTGAGGATCCAGCGCGCGTGAGGCAGCGCCGCCGGCAAGGCTGCCAAGTGATCGATGCCTCCCAGCGAGCCGCCTGAACATCCGCAATTGCGGGTTTCACCCTGCAGATCATGGATGATGACCAGCGCCTGAGGGGCCTGCTGAAGTTCGGCGAGCAGCTGAAGTTCGGCGAGTAGCTGCCGGCCCTTGCCGAAACCGGGCGTGACGACCTGGATCTGCGCCGTAGCGCTGCCGTTGGTGGTACGCACGGTGACGGTTTTGATTCCGGGCAAGACCCCCGTCACTTGCAGATGCAAGGTCGTCGTCCCGGGCACCACCGCCAGCGGCAGGGTATCCAGCGGTTTGATACAGCCGCAATCCACGGCCACCGCCAGGATGGTCAGCGCCGTCGCCGTATGCAGGCTCAACGTCAGTTCGGTGTGCGCGCCGGTGGCGACTTCCACCTGCGCATACACTGGCGTCACGCGCAGCGCCGAGGTCTCGGCAGCGGACGCCTCGGCAGCGGGTACCTCGACAGCAGACCAGAGCACGGCCAGTCCTACCAGGACCAGCCACCGCCAACTGAAACAAGTGCGAGAAAAAACCACGAGAATCGTAGTTACGGCCGATTCCGGGCACCGCAACTCTTGCCCAGGTGGTGAAGTCATAGTCACATCACTATGGCTGCAGGCTGATGTGCCAGGCGTCGCCGTCGGTAACCCGCGCGCGTTCGGCGATCGTGCCGCAGGCCAGCCACAGCGGACCGTCATCATCGGCGAGCACGCTCAACGCTGCCCGCAGCGGCAGGGGGACCTTGGCGGCAGCGGCGCTGGCCATCAGCGATTGGTGTCCGGCGCAGCCCAAGGGCCGCCAGCGTTCACCGGCACGCGCGCTGCGCCACTGCACTGGTCCACGGATGGCCGCGCAGGCGATCAATCCGCTTCCGGCTTGGCGATGACGGGGAAGGTCCAACGGCCCGTGATGCGCGTTGAGCCGCAAGGTCGCACCATCGCGACGAAAGAGCCCGGGGGCGTACACTTCCACGGCCGCGATGGCCTGCGGAAATTCCGCCACATCCTGCCAGCCCTCAGCCATGCGCACGATGCGCCGGCCCCCGAGAGTCACCGATTCCTGCTCGCCCAAAGCCGCAATCCGCGCCATGATCGCTCGCGACACGCGGAATCCGCGACGCTGCAACCACGTCGACAGCGGGTGCGCAGGCGGGCGCTGGTCGCTGCTCACGGCGCGGCTGAGGTGCGCGCTGAAGCCCGGGCACCCGCCTTCGAATACCGGCATGACCGAATGACGGATGAAATTGCGGCGGTAACGCAGATCACGGTTGGTCGCATCCTCGCGCCAGGGAATGCCCTGGGCGATGGCGAACGCGCGCAGGTCCGCCCGCGCGACGTGCAGCACCGGCCGGACCAGAGAAATACCGTCCGCCAAGGGGCGGGTGGCGGGGATTCCGACCAAGCCATGACTGCCACGCAGCAGATTCATCAGCACCGTCTCGGCCTGATCATCGCCATGATGGGCAGTGACTACGCAGGTCGCGCCATGGGCCTGGGCGACGGCAATCAGCCGCGCGTAGCGATGACGCCGGCCGGCGGCTTCCAGGCCCACGCCCCATTCCCGAGCGCGGGTGGGGATGTTTTCCGCTTCGAGACAGCGCACGCCGGGCAGCTCACAGGCCCGGATCAGCTCGCCATCGGCAGCCGCGTCAGCGCGGATGCCATGATCGAGGTGCCAGATGATCAGCTGCCAGCTTCCCGCCTGGGCGAGCAAGGCCCACAGCGCCATGCTATCGCAACCGCCGCTGACCGCGACCACCAAGGGGCCGCTCACGGGCAGGAAGGTGCGCTCGAGGAGCTGCACACTGTTCATGAAGCGGTCTGCGCCACGCCGCTCAGCTTTCGGTGCGCGTACGCTGATCACGCATGGTGGTCGAGGTCAGCAGATCGACGAGGCGCGGCAGGACGTCCTTGGCCGCACCACGCAGGCTGAACGCGTGTTGCGAGAGCGGCGTCGATTGCGGGTTGACCTCAATCACCGGTACGCCGGCGAGGGCGAGGTCGATGGGGATCTGCGATACCGGCGCCACCAGGCACGAGCTGCCGACCACCAGGCAGCCGTCGGGTTGGAAGCCGGCGATCTGTTCCAGGGGTTCGGGGGGCAGGGCTTCGCCGAACCATACCGAGCCCGGGCGGGTCAAGGCCCCGCAGGCCGGACAGGGCTGGACGCTGAAGGCTCCATCGCGGTCGACCGCCCGCCACCCGCAGGCGGCGGCGCAGGCGGTTTCGAAGACCGAGCCATGCAGGTGGACCACCGGCTCGACGCCGGCTCGTTCGAGCAGGTCGTCTTCGTTGGTCGTCACCACCAGCACCTCGGCCGCGCGGAAATGACGTTGAAGCAAGGCCAGCGCGCGCTGGCCGCTATGCGGCAGGGCGACCCGGATGCCGGCTCGGCGTTCGTTGTACCACCTCCATACGACCTGCGGATGGGCGCGAAAAGCATCGGGATGGGCGAGGTCTTCCGGACGATGGGTCTGCCAAAGACCGCCTTCATCACGAAAGGTTGGAACTCCGGAATCGGCGCTGCCACCGGCGCCGACAATCACCAGCAGACGCCGACAACCAAGTAGTCGATCGGCAGCGGAGGCGACCTCATCGCGGGTCACTTCAATAGCTGGTTCAGGCGCGTTCATCACAGGTTGCCGCGGTCCGCAGGACTACCGGTCGGACTCGTGCTAGGACTCGGCCAAGGCAGGGTATTCTGGAACATGTCGAGACGCGATGATACGCGCAGTGCCTCAGGGCTCAAGGAACGGGATGTCACACGAAGCTACCTTGAAGATCATCTGCAAAGACCTGGTTGAATTTGAAAAGACATTGCATGAAAAAGGGATTCAGAAGGCGATCGTGACTTGGCGCGAAGAATGGGCGCCCGCCGGCGAGATCCCCGGGGAAAACCACGGCGAGGTGACCTTCGGCAGTCTGCGCGAAATCGAGGTCCTCGGCTACCATCGTGCTAGCGGTACGATCATCGGCGTCGTGCTGCGCGGGCCCGAAGCCCAACGTCCGGCGATCCGCGAGCACCTGCTCGCCGCCGGCCTGAGCGTCTCGGAACGCTGCCGCAACCTGACCTGATCCTGCTTTGGCTTTTGCGCTTTGATTTTTGCGTTCGCGACATCAGCGCCGAAGAGAGAAAACAACACGAACTGAAGCGCCTGTGAATAAGAGGATCAAAAACGCTGAGGACAGCGTCCCTGATGACATCGGCATCACCCTCAAAGCCTGTGACCTCGTCGGATCGCGAGCGCCCTGCTCTATGCCTGATCGCCGGGGACCACCGGACTCAGCGGCGCACGGAAAAAGCAGATCCCCAGAGGCGGCAGGTCCCAGGCAAACGAAGCTGGCAATTCGTGATGCGGGTGGGCTACGGCGTGGGCGTGGGCGCCAACCCCCACCCCCGAGCCGCCGAAGGCGAGATCATCGCTGCAGACCAACAGCTCCCAAGCGCCCGTCATCGGCACGCCGAGACGATAGCTGTGACGCGGTACGGGCGTGAAGTTGCAGACCACCAGGATGTCGCGGGCCCCGGGCGCACGGCGCAGGAAGGCGAGTACGCTCTCGGCGCTGTTGGTGTGATCGGTCCAGTGGAAGCCATCGCGGTGATCGTCGCGGCGGAACAGCGCCGGCTCACTGCGGTAGAGCCCCAGGCAGCGGGCCAGGAAAGCGGTGACGCCACGGCGTTCGGGCTCGGCGGCTTCGTCCCAGTCGACGGTACGATCCCAGGCGAACTCGCGACCTTGACCGAACTCACCACCCTGGAAGAGCAGCTTGCGCCCGGGAACCGCCACCTGGTATCCAAGCATCAGGCGCAGCTGCGCGCGCTTACGCCACCAATCGCCGGGAAGCTTGTCGATCAGGCTGTGCTTGCCGTGCACCACTTCATCGTGCGACAGCGGCAGCACCCACTTGTCGTCGTAAGCATACCATTGATGGAAGGTGATGCGGTTATGACAGCCGCTGCGCATCAGCGGATCCTGACTGAGATAGCCGAGGGTGTCGTGCATCCAGCCCATGTTCCACTTGAGGTCGAAACCCAGGCCGCCGAGCTCGGTGGGCGCGGTCACACCCGGCCACGCCGTCGATTCCTCGGCGATGGTGAGGACCCCGGGGAATTGGCCGCGCACGGTGGTGGTGAGCTCCTGGAGGAAGGTCACCGCCTCGTCATTGGACGTGCCGCCCTGATTGTTGGCGACCCAGGCCCCCGGCTCGCGATCGTAGTTGCGGTAGAGCATCGAGCTCACGGCATCGACGCGCAGGCCGTCGATGTGGAAGCGTCGGCACCAGTGCAGCGCCGCCGCGAGTAGGAAATTGCGCACTTCCGGACGGCTGAAGTTGAAGACCAGGGTGCCCCAGGTCTTGTGTTCTCCTTCGCGGGGATCGGCGTATTCGTAGCACGGCGTACCATCGAAGGCGGCGAGGCTGAAGTCGTCCTTGGGGAAGTGCCCGGGAACGAAATCGACGATCACCCCGAGGCCCGCCTGATGGCACTGATCGACGAACCACTTGAGGTCGTCGGGGCTGCCATGGCGGCTGTTGGGAGCGTATTGACCGGTGACCTGGTAGCCCCACGAACCTTCGAAGGGATGCTGCGCCAAGGGCAGCAGCTCGATGTGCGTGAAGCCCAGGGCGAGAGCGTAGCGGATCAGCTCCTGGCCGATGACGCGGTAGTTGGGCCAGGCATCAGGCTCCCGTCCACGGTGCCAGGAACCGAGATGGACCTCATAGATGGCCATCGGCCGGGTCAGGTGATCGACCGTGGCGCGCTCGAGAATCCACGGCTGATCGCTCCAGGCATAGGTATCGAGCTGCGGTACGATGCTGGCGGTAGCCGGCGACTTCTCGGCTTCCCAGGCATAGGGATCGGCCTTGATGCGCAGCGTGCCGGTGGGCGAGCGGACTTCATACTTGTAGAGCATCCCCGGTGCCACGCCGGGCAGGAAGATTTCCCACACGCCGTACGGCTGGCGCGGACGCATGGGGTGCGCAGTGCCGTCGAAACGGTTCCAGTCCCCGACGACCGACACCCGAGAGGCATTCGGCGCCCATACCGCGAAGCGCACACCGGCGACACCATCGATGGTCAGCGCCTGCGCGCCCAGGATATCACCCAGGTGGTGATGGCGACCGGCGCGGAAGAGATCGAGGTCAAAGGTCGGCAGCTGCGTCCAGAACGCGTAGATGTCGGGGATTAGCTCCGCCGGCTGGCTTTCACGGCCTTCTCGCCCATCGCGCCCTTCTCGCCCTTGGCGCACGATCTTGAGATCGTAGGCAAAACGTTCTGTACGTCCGGGCAGGGCGGCTTCGAAGAGGCCCGCCTCATGACGCAGCTTGAGTTCCGTCTCTGGGCCGCCGTCACGCGGCACGAGCGTGCAGGCGGTGGCGTCGCGGACCCAGGCGCGGATCCACCAGGTGCTGCCTTCAGCGTGCAGGCCGAGGATGCTGAACGGATCGTGCACTGCTCCTGTGACCAGCGCATGGACGGTGACGGTCTCGAGTGGCATTAGGACTTGTTCCCGGTTTCCAGCATCTGCTTCAGCGAATCAAGATTGTCGAGCAGGGCGGCGCAGCCGCGTGCGACGCAGGTCAGCGAGTCATCGGCGACCCGGCAGGGCAGGCCGGTCTCGCGCGCCAGGAGCTCGGCCAGGCCGCGCAGCTGACTGGTGCC
>JBILBP010000108.1:0-7978 GCA_044353645.1 Planctomycetota bacterium
CTTTCTTGCGTCGGTCGGCTCCCTTTTCCGCGCGTCTTTTTCGTTTGAGCCAGCTTATTCAGCCAGCTCGTCTGCGGTGGGGCGGGCATCATGGTGCCCTCGCCCAACTGTCAATCGGATGTTTTTCCACACGCGTAAGTTCTTAAATTGCATGAAGATGCACTATTTAGTAGATGGTTATAGCGGCCCCCCTTCGAGGATGCGTCCCACCGGCCGGGACCGACGCTATTGGAGTTTCGCCAGATCTGCTTCCAAAGCAGCAATAAATGCAGCAAATTTGGCGCGGTTGGCCTCGTTCATCCCGGCCAGAGCGTGGTGCGCACGACGAATGACCTCCATGCGCTGCATCGCCCCCACCGCCACACATCCCTCACCGAGATCAACGAAAGCGACCTCCGGCGACTGGCACCGCGGCAAGACTGGCAAAACCTCGGAGACACCGAGCATATCAAGTAATTTAGCACATAGATCGGAAGGATTCACCACCACCAGGCGTCGCGCATCGGCCTTCATCACCGCTGACGTACCGACCAGCAGTCCCATGAAGGTGCTGTCCATACCCGTGCACTGCGACAGGTCGACGCAGATCATCTGCAAATCGCTGTGGGCCTCCGCTTGAAACAAGGCATCCAGGATCGGCGCGTTCTTCATGTTGGCCAAGCCGCTGGCCTGGACGTAGAGATTATTCCGATCACGCGCGACACGAAATCCACTGACCACTGCTACCGCCTATCTTTGATCGTAACTTTAATCGGCTTTTCAGCCGTTTTTTTAGTATTTTTTTCAACCGTGCCAGCGCGTGATTTTGGCCCCGACACGACAACGCCACGGCCATTCACGGCATGTGCGAGCAATTCACGGGCTTGCGCCATTGCCGCGGCACCGCCACCGAGCATGTCGGCGATTTCTGATTCACGTTCAGCGGCGGCGATTTCCAAGACCTCGACCACCGTCTGGTCTTGGCCCTGATGTTTGCGCACGGCATATTGACGCAGACCGCAAGCTGCTACCTGAGGTGTATGAGTCACAACAAGGACCGTACGATCCTGTCCCAATCGTGCAAGTTTTGCTCCGATGATCGTTCCCAAGCGACCGCCGACCCCGCTATCTACTTCATCGAAGACCATCAATGGAATACGATCGGCACTGGCCAGGGCTGCCGAGAGTGCAAGCATCAGCCGTGAGGCCTCACCGCCGGAGGCGATCTCGCGGATCGAGCCAGGTTTCTGTCCTGGATTGGTACATACGTGCAGCTCCTGGCGCACGGTGCCGTGGATGGTCGGCTCGCCGGACTCTCGGTGTCCTTGCGGCTCGCTGAGCTGAATCGTGGCCCGGGGCATACCCAATTCGCCAAGCAAGACATGGACCGTCTTGGCGAGGACGACGAAGGCTTCGCGTCGCGATTGCGCCAGACGGGCGCCCAGGGCAGATCGTTCTGCCGTGGCCGCCTGCAGCTGGTCGGCGACCCGCGTACGACGTTCGCCGACACCGGACAGCTCCGCCAATCGCTGTGAGATGGCATCGCCAGCGGCAAACATGTCCTCTTCGCTCGGACCATGCTTGCGCAGGATATCGTTCCAGGCATCGAGTCGCTCTTCGACCCGCGCCAGTTCCCCAGGATCGGCACTAATCCCCTCGGCTGCGTGACCGGCATACGCCGCCGCATCACGCAGGTGATCGAGAGCCGAGACCAGCGATTGATGCGCGGCCTGCAAACGCGAGTCAGGAGCTCCCTCGAGACGCCGCACAAGTCGACCGACCACCGTCACCAGGGCATCGTCCCGCTCGCTGAGGATCTGAGCGGCATGTTCGGCCTGATCGCGCCAAGTACCGGCAGCGGAGAGCAGGGCATGTCGACGTTCAAGCTCGGCGAATTCCCCGCGTTTGGGAGCCAGTTGCTCAAAGGCAGCCGCCTGAAACGAGAGATAATCCTGTTCTTTGAGACTTTCGCGCTCACCGCCGTCGATGGCATCTAATTCACGACTGAGTCGCACCGCCGAGGCATGCGCCGCACGGTAGACACTCAACAAGTCCTCATGGCCGGCGAAGGAATCGATCAGCTCTAACTGTACACCCGGATCAGCGAGACGGATGGGCTCATGTTGAGCATGCAGATCGATCAGCTGATCAGCCGCCAGGCGCAAGGTGCCGACGGTGACCGGCAGATCGTTGATCCACGCTTGCGAACGACCGTTGTCAGCAATGCGCCGACGTAGAATCACCTGTGCGTCGGTGATCGGCACCTGGGTCAGTTCGGCAATGCGTTCAGCACGTGCTGCACTGACCTGAAAAACGGCACTGACCGTGGCTGCATCCGCCCACCGGCCGACCAGACCAGACCGCACGCGGGCACCAGAGACGATATCAATGGCGTCCAGGAGCAGACTTTTACCGGCTCCGGTTTCGCCACTGATGACCACGAGGCCCTCTCCCGGGCGGAGATGGGCACGTTCAACGATGATGAGGTTTTGGACTATTAATTCCGCCAGCATGGCGGTCACCTTTAGCAGATAGGGTCGGTTTGACCACCCCTATTTCACCTTCTTATGGAGTCGGTGCCGTTGTCGGTAGAGGCTCGGGGACCGGCAGAGCCGAGGGCAAGGGATCAGCAGCGGGAATCGCATTCGGCCTCGGTGGTTGAGCCGGGAGGCTCGGATCGACTATGACTGCGCCGGGCGGGGCAACGACAACAGGCGCAAGCGAAGCCGCCGCAGGACCTGTGGGTGAAAGCAATTTATTGAGCTGCTCAGCCGCCGCCGTATCCCCCAGAGCGGTGAGTTTTTGCGCCGCCATCTTCGCTTCGTGGAGGTGATTCATGGTCACGCTCAGCAAGCCCAGGGCGCTCCAGGCGCTGGCGAGATGATCGTTCATCTGCACCGCTGCCCGATAGCGGGCCAGGGCCAGCTCAAGGGTGGCAGGCTGGCGGACGGTACCGACCTGAATTTCTGCACCGGCCTTGGCGGCAGCTTCGATCACCTGTCCCGAAAGGACGAGGATCTCGGCATCGCCGGGATTCAGGCGCAAGGTGATATCATACTCGCGCAGGGCCGTCGACAGATCCTGGCCAGCCGTGGGTCCGCCTTTGAGTCCGCGATGATAGTAGGCGCTGGCGATCGCGCGATGGATACGGAAATCCTTGGGAGTGAGATCGATGGCCCTCTTCAACGCATCGATGGCTTCGTCGCTGCGCCCCTGCTGATCGAGGATGCGCCCAAGATACCAACGGACTTCCGCGTCCGCCGGTCGTAGACGCACAGCATTATCGCAATGGCGGCGGGCATCGTCGAATTGCCCCAGACCAGCGAGGCTGATACCGAGCACGGCATAGGCTTCACCATTGGCGGGGTTGTAGGTCAGGGCCTTGCGGGCATTGTCGACCGCCGCCTGACGCTGCGTCGCATCCGTACGCTCGGCCAATTCACTCTGCGCCTTAGCGAGCAGAGCATACAATTGGGCACGATCGTCATTGGCCAATTGGACATCGCCCATCGACTTCTTCACGGCACTGGCGATGACGGCAGCGGCCTCAGCAAAGCGACCGGCATTGATAAGGTTGCTTCCGCGCAGGGTGGAGATCTCGATCTGCGCCGGCACTGGCAGATCACCGGTGAGGGCATTGGCAAAATGCTCTTCAGCGAGATCCCGTACTCCGTCAGCAACCAGGGCCACGGCCTGCTCGACATGGTAGATCGCGGCGTCGGTGAACTGGCCGCCTATGATCGGACGGATTTCGAGGACTTCGATTTGGGGTACACCTTCGACGACGTCCTTGACCACACCGGCGATTTCAAGCTGCTGGTATTTACGTAGGCTGGTCGAACGCGTCGGGGTGATGCGATCCTTGGCGATGAACACCGTCGTCACCACCTCCGCGCGCGCTTCCGGTTGCCAGAGCTTGGCACGATCATCCCAGATCGCGATCGCGGCGAAACGTTCGGGACGGAAGCTGGTGCGCTCGAAATCGAAGAGGTCGGTCACCGCCGCGAAAGTACAGCGGAATTTGACCTTGGCATCGCGCAAGGATTCAGGAGTCGATAAAACCGTAGTCAATTCGATTGGAAACAATCCATCGCCATCCACTTTTGGGACATCGGCTGCCGCCAAAGGCATCGACAAGGTGAGGACGAGAGCCAGCATTCCGCCGAGGGGACGATGAAGACGCACAGGAATCTCCTTCCGCAGCAACACGTGCCGGACGGGGGTAAGCATCATGGTAACCCCCGTCCCCGCCTACTACAAGAGGCGCTAGAGAGGTCACCAGCCGCATCGCCGACACGCGCTCCGGGAGAGCCGCAGATTGCGCCCTGGCGATGCTGCTCAGATCCGTCCTCAACCGCGCTTGGCGCGCAGCAGCAGATCGACCAGGAACTCATCCAAGGCCTTCTCGTGAATCCGATATTTCTTCACCTGCGCACAGGCGTAGATCACATTCGTGTGACCGGCATCGAATTCCCGACCAACCGCCGCATACGAACCACCGGTAGCGAGCTTCATGACATACATGGCCACATGACGCGCGGTCGACAGCGGACCGGCACGTCCTTTGCCTAGCAATTCTTTGACATCGACTCCGTAATGATCCGCGACTTCACGGAGGACAATCTGGGTCAAGGTTTCACCGGGATTGCGCTCGATGAGATCGGCGAGCGCCTGGCGAGCGAGGGCGGGGTCGATGTCGCGGCGGAAGCTGCGCGCATAAGAGACGAGCTTGTTCACCGCACCTTCGAGCTCACGGACATTGTCGGTGATGTGCTCGACCACGTAATCGACGACCTCGTCTGGTATCAACATGCCCTGCGAAGCCGCCTTGGCGCGCACCACTTCACGGCGCAAAGCAGCATCAGGCTTCTGCAGCTCGACCACCAGGCCGCCGATGAACCGGCCGACGAAACTGGCCTCGAGGTACTTGATATCGCGGGGGCTGGCATCGGAGGTGAAGACCACCTTACGGCCCTGCTCGCTCAACGCGTTGAAGGTCGCGAACAGCTCATTGGTGGTGTTCGGCTTGGCCCCTTGACTGAGAAAATGGATATCGTCGAGCAGCAGCAGGTCGGCATGGCGCATCTTGACGCGAAAGGCATTGATGGCCTTCGGACCGGCGCCCAGCGCCAGCAACCATTCATTGGTGAACTGCTCGCAGCGCAGGTACTGAACCTTCGCACTAGGATAGCGCTCCTTGAAGGCCAAGGCCAGACCCTGGGCCAGATGCGTCTTGCCGAGACCGGATTTGCCGTGGATGAAGACCGGGTTGACGCTCGCATCCGGCTGATCGAGGACCTGACGCATGGCATCGTAGGCCTGACGATTGGCCGAGCCGACGACGAAGGTGTCGAGCAGCTTGAAACCCTGGCCCCAGCTCGCCGCCGCCCGCGCGGTGCGCTCCGTGACGGGCGCCGCCGGGCCGGTGGGTTGCGCCTCCGTTGGCGACGCCTGGGCTTCACGCTTGCGCCGTTCGTGTTCACGCAAGGCCGTGCCGGTGACATGGCCGCGAACCTGCAGCACTACCGTGCCCATAAGTTCGCTGGCGGCGGCGATGATCGCCGGAGCCAAGCGATTGCTGACGGTGTAGCTGAACAAGGGATTCGGGCACTCGAGCACGAGCGTGCCATCGACGAGGTCGATGGGCTGGACCTTCACGGGATCCAACCACACATCGACCGCCTTTCCGTGCGCCGGGCGTAGACGCTCAAGCACCGTCGGCCACAAAGCAATCATCTCTGGAGTAGAAACAGGCATCGTGGATGGGTTTATTCAGCGCTCAGGAGATGGTTGGCGTACAGGGTCATGCTCATGTGGTCGCCGGCTTAACCGACGGCCTCGCGCAGGAAGGCCGCGGCTTGCGCGCGGGTCGGTGATTCGGCGGTGCGCACATAGTAACCGCTGGTGGCCCCACCGATCTGCAGGCATTGCGCGGGCGCGATCCCCAACATCAGGCCGGTGAGGAAACCGGCATTGAAATGGTCACCGGCACCAGTGGTGATCTTCGGCTTGGCGACCCAGAAGCCGTCGGCACTCGCAGACCCGCGACGGTCAGGACCGGAACCGGGCAGCTGCCAGGCGACAGCGGAGGCGCGCACCAGGTGGCACATCACGTAGGAGAGCTTGAGCTGCTCGCGGATCAGCACACAGGCGCGCTCGGCGGCTTCCCACTCTTTTTCCGCCGTCGGCCAAGCGATTCCGAGCACGCCGCAGATCTGCCGGCATTCGGCTTCGTTCAGTCCGAGCACGACATCGGCGAACTGCTGCAATTTTTGGAGTGCCGCCAAGGCCGCGGTGAGATCGCCGCGGGTGCGTTTGGCGGGGTCGGCCAGATCGATGAACCACAGCGGACGATCGGCACGCAATCCGGGGAGGATCTCGGCGGCAAGGTGCTCCCAGATCGCGGTCAGCTCCAGGGTCATCGTCCAGTTGACCGTGGCGATGGCGCGTGGCTCGCGCAGCAACTGCTTGAGACCCGCAACGCCACCGACCGCCGCCAGCAAGCGCGGGTAGGTGACGGCGTCGAGGGGAAAGAGTTTCCCGAGCATCATTTTGCCGTCACCGAACTCGAGCGCATCGGTTACCGCCGGCGAGCCCAGCGAGATGACCTTGGTCGCCCGTTCGGCAAGGGCTGCGAATACCGGATCGATGACCGGTGCTCCGAGGATGCCAACAGCCGTAACCTGGCAGCCGTGACTGCACAACGCGTTGGCCATGATCGGACCATTACCACCGATCTTGCTCTGCTTGGTCACCAATTCGAAATTGGCGCTTTTGCCGGCGGCGGCAGTGATCTTGGCACCGAGCTCGGCGATGGTCGCCGTCGAAGTATAGGCGGTACGGCTTTCGCGGGTGGCCACGACATCGATGATGTGATCGATAAATCCATCAAAACCAACCATGACGCCGAGCTGCGTGGTCGCCGGAAGTGCCTCGAGGGCGGCGGCGGCCGAGCGGCAGAGATCGGCATAACGATGGGCCATAGTCAGTTCTCCAACATCGCTGCACGGCGGCAGTCATGGGAGGGGCGACAGTACCCGCTCGACCTCTTCCGCAAGAAGGAGTTCATGCAACACCAATCAGCCTTGCGTCACCGCTGCCGAGCACGCCATTCAGGACTTGACGAAGGCATTTTCCATCTCTGTTGATTCCGCTGCTGCGGAGTCTCGGAGGTGAACCATGACCCAGGAAACCGCAGTGGCGACACGATCGTGAAAGGATTTACCTTAGATGATCAGATTTTTACGGCGCCGCGCGGATTCCAACTGGTGCTGTGCGAGTCTGACCTGCATAGCAGCAAAACGTGAAGCCAGCAGAAAGAGACGCTCCACTCCCGGCCTCGTGCCCTAGCGTTCGCCAGGCGTCAACAACCCCTGGAAGTGGTCCGGGTGCATCCCGATCAGCGTCGCCAGATCACCGGAAAGCTATCTTATGAGACAGCCGTACCAGAGGCCTAACGGCAA
The DNA here is from genome assembly GCA_044353645.1 of Planctomycetota bacterium. Lineage (GTDB taxonomy): Bacteria > Planctomycetota > UBA11346 > UBA11346 > UBA11346 > CAIUVD01. The sequence continues at coordinate 7,443 of JBILBP010000108.1, forward strand.
TCGATTACATCGGGCGGCTCGGCCATTCATTGGTGCCAAACTCCTAGCTCAGGCGACGCTCGATCGCCTCGAACCGCGCTTCAAGCGTGGCCTTGGCCTTTTCGAGATCCTCGAGCCGGCGGGCGAGGTTCGCGGTGGCGGTGGTCGTCGCCGCCGCCTGCTCGAGCTGATGCAGGACCTCGCGGGCGATGCGGCGAATGTTGCCGAACGGCTCGCGTTCGCGCTGGGCGGCGATCGCCGCGCGTAGATGAGTCACGCCCCAGGCGGCTCCGGCGCGGATCGCCGCTGCGCGTAGGGCCATGGTCGCGCCCCGCCGGCGATCATCGATGAAGGGCTCGACGGCACGCGCGATGCGCAGCTGGTCACCGAGGTGGCGGCCGGCCAGCGCCCCCGCCGCGGTCAACGCCGCCACCTGCACGACCTCGGGCTGCGCAAGGTCAGCAAGAAGGCCGAGGACGACCTCGATCGCCGGCGCTTCGCCGCTGGCCCCGAGTCCGCGCACCGCCCCCACCGCCAGACGATGGTTCCAGCTCGGG
>JBILBP010000005.1:0-24845 GCA_044353645.1 Planctomycetota bacterium
CGGGGAAATGTCCCTCCTGGATTCACTCAAGCGATCGGATCCAGGCTGGATCTCGCCGGGACTGCGCTCGTCGATATCCTGGACGATCTCGGGAGACCATTGGTTCCTGGATTTTCTGCCTGTTTGATGCCAGTTCCAATTGATGAATTACTGCATCAATGTGCACTTTCAGGGACCAGACGCTCACTACTCATACCCCCATATCCGTCTCATTGACGGATCATCCAAACCTTTCACGCCGAACCCTTCACTCTGAGGATATTCTTATCATGGGCTCCATACTGATCATCGACGACGATCAAACCTATCGCAACAAACTCGCCGCCCTGGCAAGCCCAACCGGGAGGCTCGTGCAGACGGTTGATGGTGGCAAGGCAGGTCTTGCTAAAGCCAAGGAGATGAAGCCGTCCCTCATTCTCTTAGATGTGGTAATGCCAGGGCCAGGGAACGATGGATTCAGCTGCCTAACCGCTTTACGCGCAGATCCGAGCCTAAAGAGCGCTGCCATCGTCATGGTCACCACGAAGAGTGGCGCCATCGACAAGCAATTCGCTACCCGTTTGCATGCGACCGATTACCTGGTGAAGCCATTTCAGGATAGTGAAGTCGCATCCATCCTGGCGAAGTATCAATGATCAAGCAGATGCATGCATCTGAAGAATCCCACGACAGTCATCCCATGGCTGCGTGGTGTTTGGTCATGACCGAAGGAACGTCCTTTGCCCTGCCAGTTTCTTTGATTACCGCCATATGCCAGGTACGTACCTTAACACCCCTGCCGCAATCGCATGCGAGTGTTTGTGGTGCGACCAATCACCACGGCACCCCACTGATCGTCATTGCTCCCTTTCCCGTTCTTCAGTCAGGATTGACTTTGACACTAGGCTGGATGCCAGCTTTTGCAGTGGTTTTCGATCAACGTGAACTCGACCTGGATGCGGACGCTGAGATCGCCTATGGCTTCGGCATTGATCAGGGTCTCGATACCTGCAGGGCGCAGCCCCAGATTGTCGGCGATGATCTGATTATTTTTCATGACGGCGAGCGCATTCGCGCCTATGACCGACAACGGCTGCGTGCGCGGCTGGCAACTCTTTTCCCAACCTGACCTGTTCCTGTAAGGATTCACCATGGCCCGTTTCGCTCCGTTCGCCACCCTCACTTCCAAGTTTGTTCTGGTGACTGGCATCTTCCTCATTCCGCTGACGGTTACTAGTTGGTTGCTGAACCAACAGATGATCGACCGAGGGGTGTTTAATTCTGATGAAGTGAATGGTTCCTCCTATCTCAGCGAAGTGAACAACATCCTGAATGATCTCAGCAGATCCAGGGCTGCATTGGCATTGTCTGGCCATCCCGATCTATCCAAAGATATCGGCGGTATTGCAGCCAGTGAGCTGCCGAAGCGTATTCAGCGGTATCTGAGCGCCCTGGACACTATCCATGCGGGACCGCAGCGCTTGACAGGCGAGAAATTAACTTGGGATAAAACGAAGAAAGAGGTCGAAGCAGCGTTAGCGACACAGGATCCTGCGGCCAAACTAATAGCCTTGGCTGACGCTTCGAGTTCCGTGGCGGCTTTCGGCTCTGCAATTGGCGACAAGTCTAATTTGATTCTCGACCAGGCGCTCGATTCCTACTACCTCATGGATATCGTCCTGTTGAAGGTCGTTGCGCTAGGCAATCGTCTGGATCAGGTACAGAACATCATTGGTGCCATGCAAGAAGGTGAGGTGCTGTCCCCCGCCAACCGAGTAACCCTCATCGAAGCAACGGGATCCATCAATGAAATCCTTGCCGCAATGGAAAATGGAAACTTGCGGGTCATCGAGGATGAGATCAAGAAGAAAGGGTTCACCGCTCGTGCGCAGGTGATCAGTGCTATGGGAACTTCCGCAGTAGCCGCTCTGCGTGAATATGCCACGCTGATTCGCAAGACCATTGTTGACGATGTCGCTCCTGTACGGAGCACCCAGCTGAAATCCTTAGATGATGCCTATGATTTGGCGCTCGCTGCCATTGATTCTCTGAATGCGAAGGCGTTCCCCGAAATGCAGGCGCTGATCCAGGCGCGTGTCGATGAATATCGCAACATCAGACTGGCAGGTGCAGGTGCGGCGGCGGCGGCCCTGATGATTATCGGCCTCGTGCTCACGATCACCTTCCGTAGCCTAAGGCGTTCGACTCGCGAGCTGCGCGAGTCGGCCAAGCGTATCATTGCGGGTACTGCGGTACAGCCTTCTGGCGCAGCAGCAACGATCGTTTTCTCAAGCCAGGATGAAATCGGACGCACAGCTGCAGATCTGACTCTGATCAATGCCGAACTGGTCAAAGCCAGAACCATGTCGGTCCAATTCCAAAAGGATGCTGGACAGCTGATGGAAGTCGTGATGTCGGCATCAGAAGGTAAACTCTCAGTCCAGCTTCCGGAAGTCAGTGAAGGTGAATTGGGAGTGATCACCTCAGCCCTCGGCATGATGTTAACCAGTTGGTCAGGCATCATCGCGGACATGCGTTCGGTATCCGCCACTGCGGAGCAGCTCTTGGCCTCTGTGAATGAGGCCTCCAGCGAGGTGGAAACCAGCGCTGGTGTCCAAGGAGAACGGATCGTCCATACGACAAGCTCGATCACCGCCCTGAATCAGGACTTGCAACAGATGTCCAGTGGTGCGACGCATGCTGCAGAAGCTTCAGCAAAGGCTTTGTCGCAGGCGAATGACGGTGAAAAGGTGATCCGCCAGGCAGTCACAGGTGCGGATAATCTCAGGACCCAGGTGCAGCTCACGGCCAAGCGCGTCAAGTCGATGGCCGATCGGTCTACCGAAATCGGCGAGATTCTCGCAATCATTAATCAGATCGCCTCGGAAACCAAGCTCCTTTCGATCAACGCGTCGATTGAAGCTACCAGGGCTGGTGAAGAAGGGAAAAGCTTCGCAGTTGTCGCCGATTCGGTCGGTGATCTCGCTGAAAAAACCCAAGCGGAAGCGATACGTATCCGCGACATGGTCAAAGCGATGCAGGCGGATGCGGCAGAATCGGTGGCAGCGATCGAGCGCCAGACCACAGCTGTAGAATCAGAGGTCAAGCTGCTGGCTGAAGCTGGTTCAGCTCAGGAGTTGATCAAGAACTCTTCTACTCGTTCATCACAGGCCGTGGCAGAAATTGCACAAACCGCTACCAAGCAGGTGGAAGTCATGCGTCAGACAGTGGCAATCATGCACGACGTCTCGCAGTTAGCGACAGGTACAAGTCAGGCCTCGCGTCGTTCACGTGCCTCCGTGGATCAGTTGCAGGTGCAGATGAAGACCCTGGCTGACAAGTTGGCCCAATTCACCTGAGCGTGCTCTTTTTCTACCTATTCACCTTCCGTGCTCTTCTGAGCCACCAGGACGGTCATGTCGATCTACGATGATGCCAGCAGAACCGATGTCTTCGCTGATTTGCAGCGTGCCGCATCGATCATGGGTGAGGTCTTGGACCAGATACAGGTTCCGCCGCTTGATGATATCCGTCAGCGGATTGAACAGGCAATCACTGCCGCGCATTCGGCGAGTGGCGTGGCGGCATTGGCGGGAGATGCGAGCTTCTACAAACAGGGTCAGCGTTTAGAACGGCATCTACGCCTGCTTGGAATGGCCCTGTTTGATCTTGAACGACTAGGAACATTGGCTGGGGAAAGTCAACAGTGTTTCCTCAAAGCCGCTGACGGAATCAAAGCCGATGATGCTGGAATTGTTAGCGAAGCGACGCGCACCTTGGGGAATCTGCTAGAGCATCAAACGGCCCAAGGTGTTTTGGGAAATGATTTTTCTTTGAGAGATCATCCAATTTTTCATGACGAGAGTATAGACGCTCTTGAGACTTCTCTAAGCGGTAATGAGCCAGCACCTCTTGATCAACCGATACTGGATGAAAATGGGCTCAATGCAGGTCGAGGTTCAGACGATGGCTTGGTGTTTGAGAACGATCTTGAAACGCCTACATTATCTGGATTAGCGCCAAAAGAATCATCGTCGGGAGTTGATTTTGATTTCGATTTTACAGCGGAATCAACCGCAGACGATCAGGCTTCAGAAGACGAGGAAGACACTGCGCAGCTATTTACCAGGGAAGTGAATGAATTACTGCAGGAGGTGAGTGGTTATTTGGCTGACTGGCAGGAAAATAATGATCAAGCACATGCGGTCCAGCGCCTCGAGCGCATTGCGCATACGATCAAGGGATCTGCTGCAATTGTAGGTCTTCAGCTGATCGCTGATATGGGTAAAGAACAGCAGGAGCGGCTGGGAAAGATCATAGGAGCCCCGTCGATTCCGCATTCCATTTTTGAGGCGACCATTGCCGGTTTTTCCGCCATAGCTACGGCCCTCGGTCTGACATGGGCCTGGATCCCGACAGCGCGGATAGTGGCGGTCTATGAGCCTAAGCCAAGTCCTGGCGAAGTCGCGGTCCTGGATGTACTTCATGAGGAATCCGTCGAGGCACTTACGCTTGCATGGAATCATCGCGCGCAAGGAAACACCGATAGAATCCGTGATGATTTCCATCGCATCATGGGTTCCGCTTTGGTGCTTGGACACCAGGTATTAGCGGACGCTGCGGCGAAGGTTGTGCGTTCGATCCAGGAAGGTGTTTCACCAGATGAAGCACTGATCCTCATCGCGTCCATTCTGGGAGTTACCGGGCCGCTTACGTCACCACCGCCTGGGATTGACATGCAAAAAATCGAGGGTGACGCCAGTCACATGGCGGAAGCGGTATCTGCTCCATTGACACCTTCTACGCGTACAGACCGATCGGGAAGTGATGAGCTGTTCCAGGGCGAGGCATTGGAACTGATCCATCAGTTGACGGCAGAGGTATTACGCTTCACCGATGGGTCCCAAGTTGCGGTCGACGATGCCAAGCGTACCGCGCATACCCTCAAAGGAACTGCCTATACGCTGGGTTTCACGGATCTTGGTCAGGCGATCGGGGCTTTCGAAACAGGCTTGGAATCCATTGACCCTATGCGAATAGCCTTGGTTGCGAGACGATTCCGTCGTGCCTTGTCGCCAATTGCCGAAGCAATCAATCAGTGGGATTTCGCAGGGATTTCAGCGGCGTCGACGACTGCGATCCTGAATGGCGGCATGCAGATTCAAACCGTGCAGGCCTCTGATCCAGCAACGGAGCTGGGTATCGGTGCGGGTATCGGTGCTACGCACGATGAGAGTCATCACAGCGGAGGTTCAGGATCGCATGGTTCACGGGCTTCAGGCACGGGATCCAGGGGCTCAGGATCGAACAGCCTGGCGAGACGTTTCCTGCGTGTGCCAGCAGCGCGTTTGGCGACCCTGATGACCCAGGTGGGTGAACTGATCATCGCTCGTGGTCGGATCAGTGGCTTCACCCAACATCTCAAACCTGAATTGAATCATCTCAGCCAAAGTCGAGAGCGTTTGGCGAAGCTGGTCGAACAATTCAGTAGCCGTCATGAATTCACCCTCCTCGATCAATCGCGCAGCAAGGAGTCAGGAGATAATCGTCAAATCCAGTCAGGCAGTGATTTTAGTGAGATTGAGCTCGATCACTATACCGATCTCAATATTCTTGCTCGCCAGTTACAGGAGGTGGGTTCCGATATCGACGAAGCCCATAAATCCATTGATCGCATGGTCAATATTTTCAAGGATGAAGCAGGCGGATTCAGCACCCTCATCGCCGATCTTCAGGCTGGCATAACCAGCGCACGCCTAGTAGCGATCGGCTCCTTGTTTGATCGTATGCGGATGCCGATTTTAGACGCTGCTGATCAGGAGAACAAGACGGTCGCACCAATCTTCGTCGGTGGATCAGTCGAACTCGACAAGCTCATTGTCGATGATCTCTATGCTCCAATCCTCCATCTCGTTCGCAATGCGGTGTCACATGGCATCGAGGCTGATCGCGCAGCAGTTGGCAAACCTGCCGCTGGTAATGTTAGAATCGAGGCGGTGCAAGATGCGGGTGCGGTGGTGATCACCATCGTCGATGATGGAGCAGGCATTGATCGTAAACGACTCCATGTAGTTGGTGTTGCCAAGGGGCTGATCGATGCGTCCGTTCCTGTTGATGCTCCTCAGGTACTTGATCTGATTTTTTCCCCTGGCTTGTCAACCAAGACGGAAGTCACTGCGATCAGCGGACGTGGCATCGGTGGTGATGTGGCCAAGCGGGAGATTGAAAATCTCGGTGGAACGATCGAAGTTACTTCCACAGCAGGCGTGGGGACGACAATCACCATCCGTGTTCCCGTGTCGGTGTCGATCATCCGTTCACTCCTGATCCAGGTTGGCGATCAGCGCTATGCTGTTCCGCTTCATGGAGTCATTGCGGTTGGATCGTTCTTGAATGCGCCGCCACAGGCGGTTGATATTGATGCACAGGTAACGGTGGCAGGAGTTCATCGTCCACTGGTCGATCTAGGTGCCATAGTTGGTGTGGGTGACCCCGAGAATCGGAGCGAACTGATAGTCATCAGGGGGCGCACCATGAGTCTTGCCCTAGCGATTGATGCGGTCCTGGGGACTGATGAAGTCGTGGTCAAAGGTACAGGGGCCCTGGTTGGTCGCGGTCTTATCTCGTCATTGACGATCATGGGTGATGGCATGATCGTTCCGATTCTTGACCCTGATGGCCTGGTTACCAACGCCATGGGCCGTCATGATGCAGCTATTTTTAGGAACCAGATTACGCTGGCAGCGAGGCAGCGGGAACAGGCATCAGCCCAGATCATTCCCGAGCGTGTTTCGCTTGCCGATTCCTGGTTTACAGAAGTTGGAACACAGACTTCTGCGCCAGAAATACACCCTGTTCATCAGGAAGCTACGGTGGCGCTTGTCGAACCACCATCAGAATCGTCAGTTGCAATTTTGGCTGATAAATCAGATCAGAAGCTGAAAGATGCATCTCGTTCCATCACCAACCCCAATTTGTATGCCAACTCACCGACCCCACCAACGGTGGATTCAGCGCCAGCTTTCGAAATTTTAGCAGCTAAGATCCGTCGTCCTGGAAAGCCGAGGATTCTCTTCATTGATGATTCGCTGTCCGCGCGAACTCAAGGAAAGCGCCTGCTCCAATCGGCGGGATATGAGGTGACCGTTGCTAATGATGGAGAAGATGGGCTCAAGAAGCTGCATGAGGTCGAGGATATCGATCTCGTTTTCACAGATCTCGAGATGCCGCGCAAGAATGGTTACCAGGTTTTATCGGAGATCAGAGCCAGCGCTCGTTTCGCGAGCCTTCCGGTGGTTCTCGTCACCTCCCGGATCGGTGACAGTCATCGCGAGAAAGCTGAGCATCTTGGCGTTTCCGCTTATCTGGGAAAACCGTTTGATAAGGAGATCCTGGTGGCGCAGGTCGATCGATTCGTGGTGGGATCATGAACGAACAGCTCTTGCTGATGCGTGGTCCAGGTGCGATCGCTTGCGGAATCAGAGTTGGGCATCTTGCCGTGCGGACGTGGACATGGGTGGATCAACCACCGACTGGTCATGGCCACGATCTCGGCCTGGTAACTTATGAAAACAAAGGGGGCAGTGCTCGAGCGTGCGATTTGATGGCGCTGCTGGGATACCAGACGGATGGCCCGTGGTCATGGATTTGGGATCGTTCCCAGGCGTTGGTCTGGCGGATTCCTGGAGAGCCACTGCTGGTGACAGGTACGATTCGCACTGGACATCCGCCCTTGCGTCAGGGGTCTGGATGCAGAAATCATGCGATTATTGACGGCTTATTCATCTCCATAGTGGAACTACCACGATGATAGAAAATCAGCGCCTACATGCTGGGCAACGTTTGGTGCTTGCCATTGATGATGCCCAACCCGCCGTTCGCCATTCGATCCAGGCGATCTCGAGCATCACTGGCTGTGTCATCGATCTCGTCGGCTCCTTGCAGGCAGCGCATGAGCGCCTGACCATGGCGCGGTGCGATGCGCTTATAATGCCAATCGACAGTCGTGGTGATTCGCTGGGCCTGATCAAACGCATACGAGCGAGCCATGCTCTCGCTTTCACGGCTATCATTGTTGTGCTGCAAGAATGGCAGCGGGGTCTGGCGCCAGCAATTTATGATACAGAAGCAGATGCTGTCGTTATCGGTGTTCCGGATCCTGAGATGGTGCGCGCGCAGGTCCGTCAAGCGATGCGTCGAGTTGAACGCTGGCGACGCCAGGCTGCTTCGCGTTCGCCTTCGCTCGCAGGTGATGATAGTGCCTTTGCGCTTCCTGATCTGATTGGATTCCTCGCCGCAGCCAGACGAACTGGTTTACTTGAGGTAATGACCGTTGATGGACATCAAGCTGATCTAGTCTTCAAAAATGGATCCATGGAGCGTGCACTCTACCGCAATCGACATGGCGAGGAGGCAGTTACCGCATTGATCGCGGATTACGCCAAGGCGCGGTTCACTTTTACCCCTGATCGTGAAGGCAGTGATGAAGTGAAATCGACCCGTCGCATTACCAGGTCGGTAAATGGCATGCTTTTAGACGCCGCGCGTGAAGCGGATGATGCCAAACGACACGGCGGTACCGCTTCTGGGCAGCGACTGTATACTAGGCCAACAACGCTGATCATGGCAGACTGTGAACCAGCTATGAGACCGTCTTCGCATATCCTCGTCCAAGTGGGAAGCTTGCTCTTGGATGATGCGAATCTGGCTGAGGTTTCCTTTGTAACCTTATCCAAAATTAAAGCTCAGATGATAGAACCACATCTGATTCGGATTTTGGTGGTGGCAGGAACTGAATCCATACCGCATCTTTTGGCGCTGGCGTCCCCTCCTGAACCTGATCAGCTGATGATGATCATGGAGGACCAGGTGGTCGCCTTGCGTTTGCGCATACAATCAGGAACCAATGGTTTAGAAATACTTATTGTGGATCCCGTGCGAGTGAAGGCGGTGGTGGAGGCATTGTCGGCTGGACCACATGTAATTCTCATGGCTCCAGATGGCGGAACGTGGGATGGCTTCATGATCCCTGTCCAACGCGCGTTACTCGCGGCAGTGAGCACGATCGCACCATTGAGTGTCGCCCTAAGCGGTCAGCAGGGAAGCGCACGTCGGGTTGAAGAAGCCTTTGCTGTCATCGGACGTCAAGGACAGCGCGTGATGGAGCTAGGACAGATGGATGGATCGCATGACATCCGTGAAATTCTTACAACTAGCCTAGCAGGTTTACGATGAAGCATCCCGCAACCTTGTGTGGCTGTTTCGTTGATGATCCGCCAGGAAATCGCTGGTCGGATGATACTCGGATTGCCAATGCGTTGTATCTGGGGATTGCTGATGTGGCGCCGCCTTCACGTACGGGTACGACTGTCCTTGGGCTCGTCCAGCTGATGGAAGATATCAGTCATGAAGCAACGCGAACCAAAAACGATACCAAGCGACTGGTACCGATCGAAGGGCTGATTATCGACGGTCGCTACCGCTTGATCCGCTGTCTAGGAACAGGTGGTTTTGCCAGTGTCTGGCAGGCGATCCATTTGGTCTTACAAACCAAGGTTGCCTTAAAACTTTTAACCCCAGATGGAAGGGCAACTGCTGAAAACCTCTGTCAAGAAGCGAAACATGCCGCAGCAATTCGCCATGAGCATGTGGTCTCAGTGATCGATGCAGCGGTGCTCGATCAGACCGCTTATGTCGTGATGGAATATGTCCAGGGGATCGCCCTGTCGCAGTTCCTTTTGGAACGCAAACGCATCCCGTGGATGGATACATGCAAACTGCTACGCGGGGTGTTCCTGGGTTTGGCCGCAGCCCAGGCGGTTGGGGTGGTGCACCGGGATATCAAACCTGCCAATCTTCTCGTAGAACCATCAGGCTTGGTTAAGATCGTCGATTTCGGCTTGGCCTCGGTGGTCAGGGATCGGATCGACTCGACGATATACCAGAGCATAGTAGTGGGAACACCCACCTACATGGCACCTGAGCAGGCAAAAGATCCTGATCACTGCACCTGGCGCGTTGATGCCTATGCCATGGGATGCGTTTTCTACCATTGTCTTGTTGGTCATCCACCCTACCAGGGCGGTTCGGCGATCGAAACCATCACCATGCACGCCTACCATGAGGTGCCACTTGTATCGGCGGCAGGAATCGAATGCCCATCCAAAATCGTCAGCTTGATTGCAGATCTCATGGCCAAAGAGCCATTAAGCAGACCAGCCAGCTATGAAGAAATTATCGCGCGGATTGATCGCGCCTTATCAGTTCGTAGCAGTAGCTTTATTAGGCGATTACTCCCTGGGTGATGGTTCAGGATTCGTGAACGTACACTTATGAAGGTTACTGCTGTGGCGTGCAGTAAGGTGAGACGGAGGATGGATTTCACGGCATGGGTGACGCCTCACGCGACACCTTGCAGGAGGAGTGTCGGGTCGACAAGTCCTTCACGATGCGTGATCAGCGACCCTTGTCGGAGGACCCGATTTCACCAGTAGAAATCAATGCCACAAAGCTGGCCCTTCGCTGGGCCAGAAATCGGCGCTCATTTCTACCCCGGCGGTCACAGGCAGGGATTCCGGTACCGAAAAGCTCTCGATTACTATTGTAATATCATGGCTGCCCAGCACTAGCATCGCCGCCCTAGCCATCCACGATGTTGTTCCTATGTACCCCCGCGCGCCGTCATCCGCTCCCCGCTCAGCCATCCGCGGGCTGGCGGTGTCGCGGGCGACGGCGGGGTTCATCGCCCGCGGTCATCCGTGGGTGCGCCCGGATCGCTTCACCCGCGGACTGGAGCGCCTGCGTACCGGTGATGCCGTCGACCTCGTTGATGAACGCGGGGTGGCCCTAGCCTCAGCCCTCGCCGATCCCGCAGCCGAGGTCTGCGCGCGAGTTTTCCACCGTCTCCCGGGAAAGAAGTTCGCGGCGGCAGAGGCCATCCAGCGCGCCTGGGAGCGCCGTGCCGAGCTGCATGCCGCCGCTGCCGCCGGCCACACCACCTGCTACCGCGTGGTCCACGGCGAAGCCGATTTCCTGCCCGGCCTGCGCGTCGAGCGCTACGCCGACATCCTCGTCGTGGTCTTGCTCGCTGACTGCCTGACGCCACATATCGACGCCATCTGCCGGGCTTTATCCGCCTGCCTTGCGACGGCCACGATCGTCGTACGCGATCATCGCGACGACCTCCGAGTGCGTGAAACCGCGAGTTGGCAATGGCTGCCAGAGGGCACACGCGGGGCCCTCGATCCGACGGCGATGGTCGTCGGCCATGAGCTCGGCGTGCCGCTGGCAGTGCGTCCATTCGCCGGGCTGGCGACCGGCATCTACGTCGATCAGCGGCCGACTCGCGCCTGGCTGCGACCCCAGGCGGCAGGTAAACGGGTGCTCAATCTGTTTGCCTATACCGGGCTCTTCTCGACCTCATTGCTCCAGGCCGGGGCGGCGACGGCCCTCGACGTCGACCTCTCGGCGCCGGCCCTGGCCCAGGCTAAGGAGAACGCCGAACTCGCCGGCGTCGCCAGCCGCCACCGCACCGAACACGGTGAATGCCGCAAAGTGCTCAGTGCGCTGCCCGAGAATTTCGACTGTATTATCGTCGATCCGCCGACCTCCGCCCAGGGCGAAGGCGGTTGGATCCTGCGCCGTGATTATCCCGAAGTTCTGCGTCTGGCGTGGGCCAAGGTGGCCCCCGGCGGCATGCTCCTGGCCTGCTGCAATACCCTGCATGGGAAAACCTTCGCCGTTGCCGAAGCCCTCGCCGCCGCCGCTCCCGGCGGACGGCCCCTGACCACTCCCCAGCTGGGAGAAGACGTACCGCAACTAAAGGGCTTCCCCGAAGGGCGCCCCTACCAGCTCGCCGCAGTTGTCAGAGCCGCCTGAGTCCTACGCTGTTGCGGCACTCTGGAGCCTGCGATGCGCGTTGCCGTCCTATATACGACCTCAATCATCTGCGGATTCTGCCTGATGGCGATGGAGATCCTCGCCAGCCGCCTGGTGCAGCCGGTCTTCGGTTCCTCGGTGGATGTCTGGGCGGCGATCATCTCGGTATTCATCCTCAGCCTCTCGATCGGCTATGTCATCGGTGGCCGCCTCGCCGATCGCACGCGCACCAACCTCGCCCTCGGCTGGATGGTCCTGGTCTCGGGGATGTTCTTCGTGCTCATGACCATCTACGGCCTGCGCTTCAATGAGGCCCTGCCGGAGTCGATCCAGACCGCGCGCTACGGTTCGCTGCTGTCGTCGCTGGTGCTGTTCCTGCCGCCCTCGCTGCTGCTCGGATGCGTCTCGCCGATGCTCGTGAAGCTGGTGTTCGTCAGTGCTGAACGCGTTGGCCGCACCACCGGCACGCTCTACGCCGTCGGCTCGATCGGCAATGTCGTCGGCATCCTCGTCGCCAACTACATCTTCCTGCCGTTCTTCCCGCTCAATCCGACTTTCATCACCTTGGGCGCGGTGCTCATGGCCCTCGGCCTGGCGCACCTCTTTTTCCGCATGGAATCGACGCCGGTCGAGGCCTACGTTTCGGTGAAGACCACGGTCGTGGAAGTGACGCTGTGAAATTCATCGCCGTCCTTCTGGCGGTGGCCACCCTGGCCATCGGCGTGCTCTGCACCGATGATCACTACCGCCTGCGCCAAGATAGACAGGCCAGCGATCAAGTCGTGCTCGATCATCGTGATAGTGCCTATACAAGCATGACCTGGGTCGGCTCGGCGAGCGAGAACTACCTGCAGCTGCGCTTCTTTGACAAGGTCGAAGGCGGCCTATGCCTGCGCCCGACGTGGGCCGAGATTAATCGCCTCAGCGAACATGACCCCCGCCTCCGCCACCTGCGGTATACCACCGCCGACGGCCCCAAGGCCCCGGCGGCGAGCTGGCCGGGCGAAGCGCCCGATCCTGGCACCCTACCGAATTCCGCCTATGTGCGTTTCCTGCCGGTGGGCGTGCTGCTTAACGAGGCGTTGATGGCCAAGGCCGGCAATGACCTGACCAAGGCCGATCCACACATCCTCATCATCGGCCTCGGCTCGAGCGCCGGCATCCTCGTCCTCGCCCATCACTTTCCCCAGGCCGCGATCACCGTCGTCGACATCGATCAGAAGGTCGTCGACATCGTCCAGGATCACGTGCCGTTAGCCAAATGGCTGACGACGCAGAAAACCGCCGATGGCAGTCCACGCCTGACTCTGGTCGCTAAGGATGCCCGGCAGTACGTCCGCTTCGACGCCCTGCGCGCAGCGCGCAAAGCCGATCTGATCATCCTCGATGCCTATACCGCCGGCTCGACCATTCCCTCGCATCTGATGACCCGGGAATTCTTCGGCGAGTGCGCCGCCGCCCTCAGCGATGATGGCATGGTCATCGGCAACATCATCGGCAGCTACACCGGCGAGAAGCGCCGTGTCGTCGGCGGCTGCCTGCGCAGCCTCCGCGCCGGCGGCCTCCCCGAGCTCTACAACATCCCGGTGATGTCCTCGTTCAATGATTCACCCTCGCAGTTCGACCCCAAGCAGCCGCGCAACAACATCGTCATCGCCGGCAAGAAACCGGTAGATCCCAAAGGTGCCGCCGCCGGCTGGCAGCGCCTGCATCAGTTCGTGCCCTTTCCCGAGTACCCGATCGATACCTACCTCTCGACCCAGTACGTGCTGCTCGATGAGAGCGGTAGTGAGGTCAGCTCGCTGGCACCAGGAGCAGCGATCGATGTCGCCGATCCTTCGCTGCGCTTGAAACTCTCAAATTACACCAGTTCCCCGGGTGGTCCGGCATATGCCCGGCTCTCGCGTACCGACGACAGCCAGATCCTGACCCATGCCCGGCATCTGGTGGCGGCATGGTATGCGGCCGAGAAGGACAAGCTCAAGCTAGTCGGCGCGCCGCTGCATTGGGAGGATGCGACCGCGAAAATCCTCTGGCGCCGCGAAATCGATTGGGTGAAGGCCGCCCGTGAAGTATGGCGCGTAAGCATCATCGGCGCCCGCGATGCGACCGCGCATGGCGGCGAGGTTTTGGTCGGTCCACCGGAAGGGCCGCTGCGCAATGAGGAGGATGCCAACTGGCGCATCGTTGATGCCCCCCTCTTCACCGACCAGATGCCCAACGCTGATATCGTCGCCCATTAAGCAATTGATGATCTGGTCCATTCTGCTCACGGAACCTAGCCCCCCCACCGTTAAACATTTGGCGGAGTAGACCAAGGTCATCGCCCTGGCCTGCCAAGCCCTGGAGACCGTACGACAGGCCTTCGAAGCGGACTAAGACGGCCTCATACGAAACAATAAACCATCGGAACTCAGGTCGCCGATCCCAGAAAATGCAGGTGGAGAACCAAGCCCGATCCAAGGGGCGGGCCGAGACCGTGAAGAACCAAGGGGCGGGCCGAAACCGTGGAGAACCAAGGGGCGGCCCGAGACCGTGGAGAACCAAGGGGCGGCCCGAGACCGTGGAGAACCAAGGGGCGGCCCGAGACCGTGGAGGACCAAGGGGCGGACAGAAACCGTGGAGAACCAAGGGGCGGGCCGCAACCGTGGAGAACCAAGGGGGATCCAAGGGGCGCAGCCCTCTTGGGCGGGGCGTAGCGGGGTGCAACCCCGCGCTCAACGCCGACCCGCGCGCAGCGATAGCGAGCACGGCGTCGGCAGGCGGAATCGATCGCGCAGCGATCGTTAGGCGGGCGCTTCGCCCGCCGCGCGAGCGCAGCGAGCATTCCGCCGTCAGAGCGGCTTGCGCTTATAGAGCCGGATAGCATTTTCCACCACCGGCTCGAACGGAATGATCTTATCCAGACTCGTCACCTGGAACAACGGCATCAGACTCGGACGGACGCCGGCCACGATCATGCGTCCTTTCGCCGCCGTCAGCGACTTAAACAAAGCCACCAGTTTGCCGATAAAGGCCGAGGACAGGTAGCCCACATCCGAGAGATCGAGGATCAGGGAGATACGCGGATAACGATCAACCAATTTCAGTAGATCATCCCCGAGCGTGGCAATGACCGGTGCCTCGAGCAGACGTTCCTTGGTGACCTTAGCCAAAACGATGTTGTCATAAGCCTGGATGTCCAAGTGTTCAGAAGCCATAACAGTCCTTTATATCGACGTCGGATCAGTGATGCGGCGGCCCATTATGAGCGTCGCTCCGTTACGAAAATAGACTAATTCATCAAGCCATTCACGCATCAAGCGGATGCCCCGTCCATGCTCCAGAAGCAGATTATCGGAGTCTTCCTGATCGGGAACATCCTGGGCTGAGAAACCATTTCCATAATCGTCGATCTGCACCTGCCAGCGCTCGGCAGAACGACCGACGGTGATATGGATCGGGACGGTGTCGTCGGCTTCGTTGCCATGGAGCATGGCGTTCATCAGGCCTTCATCCAAGCACAGGGCTAGCCAGTGCTCTTCATCGTTGCCCAGGAAATGATAGGCGCGAAACACTTCGGTTATCTCGATGATCAGCTCTTCCTTGCGCGGCAGAAACGAGAGTACGGTCTTCTGCCACAGCACGGTCGGCATCGCTGGCGCCGCGGCAGCATAGACTACTAGGGGCAGGGTCATGAAGTCCCTGCCCGGTCCGGCGGCGATGCTGGAGGCTCATCGGCGACGCGTTCGACGACTACCAAAGTCATATCGTCATGTGGCGGATGCCCATCAAGCCACGCATCGACCGCCGTCACCAACGCATCGCGCACCGCTGCCGCGCCATGCATCGCATGCGCCGCGATTAGATTACGTATGCGCTGGACTCCGAACTGTTCAAAGCTCGGCGGAGCCTGGGCTTCGAAGATACCATCGGTGAACATCACCATCACTCCACCAGGTGCGAGCGAAGCCACAGCGGTGAGCTCGTAGTTCATGTCAGGCAGCAGACCGAGCAGCAGGCCACCGACATCGGCCTCAAGAAAGCCGGTAGCCGGATGATAGAACAGTGGCGTATCATGTCCGGCATTGACCAGTCCGCATTCGCCGTCTGCCCCCAGTCGCGCATAGACGAATGACATAAAGGCGTCATTCGCCATATCATGTTCGAGGAGGGCATTCAATCGCGTGATGATGGCACCGGGGTCGGCCGCCGGTTGGTGCATGGCACGCAGCGCGGCGCGTGCGCTATTCATGAGCAGGGCCGAGCCTATGCCGTGGCCGCTGACGTCGCCGATGACGACATCGCAGCCCCCGGGCGTGGTCGGCAGGAAATCGTAGTAGTCGCCACCGGTCTGATCACAGCTGCGGCCGAAGCCGGCAAAACGCCAGCCCGGAATCGATGGCGGCTGGTTGGGCTGTAAGCTCAATTGGATGCTGCGAGCGAGTTCCAGATCGCTGGCCAGACGCTGGCGCTCAAGCTCGGATTGGAGCAGGCGGGCGGTGGCGATGGAGACCGCAGCCTGGGCGCAGAGGGCCGCTAAGAGCGTTTCGTCATGTTCTCCGAAGGCCAGGCCATCGAGGCGATTGAGCACCTGGATCACCCCAACTACGGCATCGCTATGGTCGATCAGTGGCAGGCACAAGATGGAATGCGTCTGATAGCCACTGCGAGCATCGTTCTCAGAATCGAAACGGTAGTCATCGTAGGCTGACGGAATATTGATCAGCGTACCAGTGGCGGCGACGGTGCCGGCGATACCGCGCCCGAAGGGCAAGCGGATCTCATCAGTACCCTGCGCAATCCGGGTAACCAATTCTTGGCTACGCGCATCGACCAGAAACAGGCTGGCCCGATCGGCATGGACGAGGGCACAGGCCTCACGCAAGATCAGCGCCAGCAGGCGATCGAGATCCCGCTCACTACCCAGCGCCATGCAGACACGCACGATGCGAGCGATGTCTTCAGGCAAGCCGTCACCAATCGTCATATTTTGATTATGACATATAAACCACGATCGCGAAAGACTGCAGCCCAGGGAATTCCCTGGGCTGCAGTACATCAACAGAAAAAATCCCCGATTTAACGGATCGCGTCGCCTGGGGCGCCGGGGATGGCATTGGGAATCGTTGACTGACCGGGGAACGGCGTCGGCTCGATAGTGGTGCCCGTCTGGCTGAAGCCCTGGCCGGTTTGCGCGAAGGGCTGCGACGGCTCGCCGAAATTGCTGCCATTGTAGGGCGAGGCAAAGCTTGGATCAGATGGGAAGTTTGTGGGCTGGGTTGCGTTCGGCGAGCCGGCAGGGATGCCGAACGGAGCTGCTGAGTTCAGCCCCGGAGAGGTCTTGGGAGGAAGATTCGCTCCGGGAGCTGCTGGAGTGGGGGTGGCGAAGGGCGACGTTGACGAAGGCGCTACTTTTTCAGGTGCGGCGGGCGCCGCTTCGCTTTTTTTTCCGGGGATCTTGATCCTCTGGCCGGTGCGCAGGGTACGAGGATCGAGACCGGGATTGGCGTCCTGGATTTCCTTCCAACGGTTCTTCGAGCCCAGTTCCTTCTGTGCAATGATGCTCAGCGTATCACCGACCTTGATCACGTAATCACCTGCCGCCGAGGTAGCGGAGTCGACCGCGGTACCCGGGGTCGATTTTGCAGGCGAACCCGCAATCTCAGGAATCACCAACTTCTGACCGACTTTGAGATTCTCAGGCGAGGTGCCGGGATTGGCGTCGACGATCTTCTTCCAGCTCTTACTTGTTCCATAGTAGCGCTTACTGATGTCGCCGAGGGTTTCGCCCTTGGTGACGGTGTGGGTCTTGCCCTCGGCGGCAGGGGCAGTCGGAGCAGATACATCCGGCATCGTCGACAGGGATGACGTCGACGCAGGCAGTTTGATCACTTGGCCGACGCGCAGTTCGCTTGACGAAACGCCGTTGAGCTTTTCGATCTCCTTCCATCGCGACGCCGAGCCGAGCTCCTTCTTGGCCACCAGATACAGGGTGTCGCCGGACTTGATCGTGTAGGTGCGCTCACCGGCACCGGCGACCACCGGGGCATCACTGGTCTTGGCGGCCAGACCGGGGATGACCAGCTTCTGGCCGACTTTGAGATTCTTGGGATCGATGCCGGGGTTGGCTTCGGCGATCTTCCGCCACTGCTTGGAGGACTTGTAGTACTTGAGGGCGATGTCACCCAGTAGTTCACCGTTGCCCACGGTGTGGGTCTTGTTCTCGACCGCGAGCGGAGCCTCGACCACTGGCGGAACGACGATCACCGGATCATGCAGATGGGTATCGAAATTGGGCGTGGGGGAGGTGCCAGCAGTGCCGGAAGTCGGAGACAGTGGTGGGAAACCACCATTCAAGCCCCCTGGAGTCGTGTTGAGAGCGGAAGTGCCGTTGCCGGTGATCGGAGGCAAGGAATTGATGCCGGGGGTCGGATTCATCGGATCGAAGGGGTTGTTCAACGAACCACCGACGGTCGCACCGGTGCCCCCCACGCCATTGTCAATAGGAGTGTAAGGCTCCGTCTTCGGCGTCTCGGGTTCAGGGGTGGGCTTGCTCTTGGGAGCGATGAAGGCAACCGCGATGAGGGCAATGCAGCCGACAGCGATGGTCCCAGCGATGATCACGTCCTTGGACATGGGCTTCCTTAATTTGGCTCGCCGCGGCAGGTGACCGGGCAACGCGAAGCGACTTCTTATTCGCTCGAACGAGAAACACAACCGCACGCGAGGCATCCGCAGCATCCACGGAGAAGTTCAACACTAGCTTACCGCCCGGGCGATTGATAGTTTCGCCTATGCTGCGTGCGCTCAAGCTCTCGACCGCCGCTGGGGCTGCTCAAATGGCCCTTGACGAAGCCTTGCTGGGATGTGCTACGGTGCCCACCGTTCGTCTCTACACCTGGGATCCGCCAGCCGTCTCGCTCGGCTATTTCCAAGATCATGCGAGCATCGCCGCAAGCCTGCCGCCGAACATGACCGTCGTCAGGCGCATCACCGGCGGCGGTGCCATCTGGCATGAACACGAAGTGACGTATTCGCTCGTCGGAGTTCTCGGACAAGACGGCCTGCCACCGCGCACCAAGGATCTCTACCCCCTCCTGCATGGCGCGATCCTCGCCGCCCTGGCGAGCTATGGCGCGATCCTCGAGACCCAACCGGAGACCGTCGGAGATCGTCGCTACGCCGATGAGCCGCGCTGCTTCGCCAGCCCGGCAGCCGACGATCTCGTGCACGCCGATGGCGGAAAGGCGCTGGGTAGTGCAGCGCGCGCGCGCGGCACCCGCGTCCTCGTGCATGGCAGCCTGAAATTGGCCACCAACCCCTGGGATGGCGCAGCGGTTGCGGCTTGCGGTCTGAACGCCGAACAAGCGGGCGCCGCCCTGCTCCGCGGCATCTCGCAGGCCTTGGGCGAGACCCCGCAGACCGGTGAACTCACCGCCGACGAGACTCAGCACCGCGACCGGCTGCTGGCCCTGCGCTATAGCAATGACGACTGGGTGGTGCGCCGCAGCGGTCCGCGGGCCTAGGAGTCTGTCGGGAATAGATGACCGAGGATGGCGCAGGTATCGTGCGGCAGATCCAAGGCGGTAAGACGGGCTGATAGTGTAGCCGATCGAGCTGTGGGGCCGAATGCATGGCGTTGCTTCGAGCCGCGGCGCGATTGATGTCGCCCCCGCCGAGAGCGCTGATGCGCCGCGGGTTGAAAAAAACGGGCGTTGGACATGACCCTAGGTGATTTGCTTCCGCATCTCAGGTTTGGATGAGCGATGTCCGTTCAGTGCATGGACGTGCGTCCCCGGGCGAGGAGATGAGTCGGGAGCGTTCGATTTGCCGAGAACCCTAGCCCCGCCCTATCCCGAGAGCTAAGGGCCATGAAACACCAGAAAAACAAAACCCTGCAAGTCATTACTTTGCAGGGTTTTATGATGGTGTGCTCGCTGGGACTCGAACCCAGGACCAACGGATTAAAAGTCTCTTTGCCATACCTTTGACTGAAAGTTATGGAGATTGATTTAGTTTGATTTTATCATAGAAATTGTGCTTGCTGGGCTAGCTGAGATTGCCCGATGTTGATCACCTTTGATCGAAAAGGCTAGCCCAGAGCTAGCCGGGCTAGCCGATAAATCCCCAGCGTTGGAGTGTTCATGGCCACAATCAGCTATCCCCTCACTCGTCCACGGCTGAATGCAGAGCCGCTGCCTGTGGAAGGTCGTAAGACCGTCTGGGATGCCACTGTGGCAGGTCTGTGCTGCCGGATTACCAAAGGCGGGGATCGGTCCTTTTATCTGTCCAAGAAGGTGAATGGCGCTCAGCGATGGGTGCGGATCGGTTCGCACCCAGAAACCACCGTGAAAGATGCCCGAGACAAGGCCTTAGCCCTCCTTGCCGCCATCGTCCGTGGAGAACGGCCTTGGGAGGAGCGCAAGACTTTGAAGGAAGAGGCGATCCTTTCCCACCTATGGGAGCACTATCGCGACCATGCCAGCGGCAAAAAGAAGCCTTCCAGCCGCATAGCAGACGAATCGCTCTGGCGATCAGTCCTTGAACCGTGGGGCGGCAAGAAGCGTATTGGCAGCATTGCGCGAAGTGACGTGCAGAAGCTGGTTAATTCCAAGGGGAAAGCCACCCCGACACGGGCTAATCGTACTGCCGCCCTGCTGTCCTCCATGTTCAACAGGGCCATTGCTGCCGACCTGTGGAAAGGTGCCAACCCGGCAAAGGGCGTAGAGCGCTTCCGAGAGGTCAGCCGTGATCGCTTCTTGCGCCCTGAAGAACTGCGGGCCATGTTCGCAAGCCTCGCCTATGAGGATGAGGGGTGGAAGGTCTACTTCATGGCTGCGCTCCTCTGTGGTGCCCGTCGTTCCAATTTGCTCGCCATGCGTTGGGCAGATCTGGACTTGGCCCGTGGCCTGTGGCGCGTCGACGCTGAGGAATCGAAGAACGGGCAGACCATGCAAGTCATCCTGCCCGAGGACCTTCAAAAGGGGCTAACCGCATGGAAAACGAATTGCCCGTCTCCGGTGTGGGTCTTTCCCTCGGATGAGTCGGCATCGGGTCATAAATCGGAGCCATGTAAGCCGTGGGAGCGGGTGCTGGCTCGCGCTGAGTGTTTCCGGCTGGTGCAGGTGCTTGCCGTGGCGGAAGGCTGGCCCGATGCCCAGCGAGATAGCGAGCTGGAAGCCGTTATTGCAGAGGCTGGACGCTTGCGGTTGCTGGCCATGGGGCGAAGGGTGAAAGCTACCGGGGAACCGCTGTTGCTGGCCCTGGAAGGCATCCGCAAGCGAGTCACTGCCGCCGGTCTCGATCCGTTGGGCGGGAACATGCTGGACGTACGCATGCACGATTTGCGCAGGACTTTGGGCAGTTGGGCGACCATGACCGGCGCAAGCCTTTCGATTGTCGGCAAGGTGCTTGGGCATCGCTCGCATCAATCTACTGCCATTTATGCGCGGCTAGACCTCGATCCGGCACGGCTGGCAGTCGAAAAGGCCGCAAGCGCCATGCTTTCCGCAGGAGAAATGCCATGAATGATCGCAAAATTGCTTACCTGAGCGGGCAAACAGACCTCTGGATGGCCCAGGCGTCTCCCGGCGAACGCAAGGAACTGGAAGGACTCTGGAGCGATCGTGCGCGTCTGGCTCGCCACCTAGCGCTGTATTTGCAGAGCCCTCACAATGTTACCATGTCTTTGGATGTGGAGGCAAATGCCTTGCTTCGTTATCGGTGGGCAAGAGATCGTGAATTGAAAGCCCGACAAATGTACGAACGTAGACGCGACCGAAATACCACGGTGAACAATACTTTTACGACAGTGAATAACACGTCTAACGTGTCAAATTCTGCGTATACGCCGATAACGGTTATCCAGGCACCTCCAGCGGCTCCCATAGGGCCAGCTCAGGCACAGCCTGAGAAAGCGAATCGAGGGCGTAAACCTCAATCCGACAGCGATCTGCTCCAATGGATCCGGGAACGGACATTCAAGAACCCCAAACAAGTCGGGGTTCGGCAGCTTGCCAAAATTATTGAGCGTCAGCTAAAAGCCACGGGTCCAAAGCATATTAGGTCCATCAAAGCGTCCCGAATCGAGCGAGCTTTGAAGGGTGCGAGTATAAATTGGGCATCGATCGACAGCGACCTTCAGGCAACAGTTACCAGTCCGTAGCCATCGCACCCTATCGCATCTATCGCACATTTAAAAGATACGGGACCTGCTCGCATGCGAAGATTTTACCGGCTTTTTATCAAAATTTTCCGCCGTCTATCGCAGTAATTCAATGCCAATTTATGCGAGGGGTCGCCATCAATCTATAGGTGCTCCCAGCGAAGGCAGTCAAGGTCAGTCACTCCGACTGATGAACGACAAAAGGCCATCGCTAAGGCACAATCATGGCCCCTGTTACTCCATCACCCCGCCGCTGGGCTGACCCCAAGGCGACCTCCCAACATACCGGGATCCCAGTCTGCACGCTGGCAACGTGGCGCTGCACGGATCCCAAGCGGATACCCTTCCATCGCTGCGGACGTAAGGTCGTCTACGATCTCAACGAAGTAGATGCCGCGCTTGTGGGAGGTGCTTGATCATGGACTTCAACCCTCACGCCGACCGCATCATCAAGACCATCCGCTCCGAGTTCATCAAGGACGACCTCCAAGGCCGGCAATTAACGGCAGCAGAAACCCTGCTGAGGCTTGATAGCGGCTTCATACGCCGCTTTGAACAAGTTGTCTTCTACACCAGCAAGGCCGGCGACCACGAAACTCGTCTGGACGTAATCACTGGTCCCGGCTGGGAAATTGCCGAATGGCATGAAGCCCTGGTGCAGATAGGTCACGAAATCGGCAGCTCATGCGGCATCCAGCCCTTGCTATACCAGTTGGGCAACACCCGGCTGAAAGGAAACTTGCTTCGCTTTTGGATTCGCGGGGTGGAGCTATGAGCGCCCCTGTCGATTTCCCAGCCATTAGGTCAGCAGTCCTTGGCCACGCTGCCGAGCTAGTTCCGCGCTGGTTGCCCTCGGGAACCCGCGAGGTCAACGAGTGGATAAGTTGCAACCCAAAGCGCGACGACGCCAATCCCGGCAGCTTCAAAATTAATCTTTTAACAGGAAATTGGGCGGACTTTGCCACGGAAGATCGCGGGAACGATCTTATTAGTTTGTCCGCGTTTCTGTTTGATCTGAGCCAATCGGAAGCGGCGGGCTATCTCGCCTATGCCATAGGTGACAAAGTGTCAGGAATAGAGCCTGCCGCGCATCTGGCTGAGGCATTCGCGCCAGTGGGCGACGAGGAGCCGGTTGTCCTCGTGGATGACTCCACAGAAGGGGCTTTCGCACCTGCTGATTCCGGGATTCCTGACCGCGTTCTACGTGGCTCAAGATTCGGTCGCCTACCAGACGGGGGGCTTTGGCACTACCGCAATCCAGCCGGTAAGGTCGTGCTTGCCGTGGCCCGGTGGAATGTTGGCGGGGAGAAGCATTTCTTGAATGCCAGCCCACACGACGACGGCACGGGCAACACAGTCTGGCGTTTTAAATGCATGCCTGGACTTCGCCCGCTTTTTGATTTGCCTAAGCTGATCGACAATCCAAATGCGGGAGTCGTGATCTGCGAGGGCGAGCGCGCTCGGGATGCACTTCAGCGGATTCTGCCGTCGGGCTGGATTGCCACATGTTGGGCTGGTGGGGCCAATGCCGTTGGCAAGACCGATTGGCAGCCTCTCGTCGATCGCCAGGACGTGTGGATCTGGCCCGACAATGACGAAGCAGGATTGAAGGCAGCGGCAGCAATTGAAGCCAAGCTGCCCTTGGCTAACACGCTGGGAACGCGAGCCATCCAAGCACTGCGACAGGTGAAAGGCCCTCTACCGGAAAAATTCGATGCTGCGGATTTGGAAGCCGAGGGTGTCTCCAAGCTGACTGCCTCCGTCTTCACTGCGTCAGGCAATAGCTGCCTTGAGTTTGTCGACGTGTTCGACTTGATGGCCGACCATCCCGACATGAAGCCGGCCATCATTCACGGAATGCTACGCCGTGGTGAAGTCTGCAATGTAATTGGAGCTCCAAAAACGGGTAAGTCGTGGCTCATCATGAACTTAGCCGTGTCCATCGCTACGGGCCGCGAGTGGCTGGGTTTCCCGTGCGAGCGAGGCCGCGTGGTTCTGATCGATAACGAGCTCCATCCCGAGACGCTAGCCTCCCGAATTCGGCAGGTGGTTGCTGCCATGGGACTGACTCCTGCCGACATTCAGGGCCGAATCGATGTCGTCTGTCTGCGGGGCAAGTTGGCAGGCTTGGACATTATCGCTAAGCATCTGGCAAAGTTACAGCCGGGCGTCTATGATGTCGCAATGATTGATTGTTTATACCGTGCGATGCCGGCCAAAACCGAGGAGAACAGCTCTACAGATATGCGCGAAATCTATAATTTACTCGATCAAACGGCCGCACGGATGGGCACTGCCTTCATCGCTATTCACCATACGACCAAGGGCAAACAGCACGAAAAAGGCGTAACCGATGCGGGCAGCGGCAGCGGAGTTGTAAGTCGTGCTGCTGACTCGCATTGCATCTTGCGGCAGCACCAAGATTCAGGCAAGGTCGTAATGGAAGCTGTTTGCCGTTCATGGCCGACACCGAAGGCCAGAGTCCTCGAATGGTCGGAGGAAGGGCGCTGGTTGGTAGATCCTGAAGCCGACCCGACCCGACTGGCCGGCAGCAAGGAAACGGGAGAAACGGCACCCGTGAGCCTACTAGGCCTGTTGACCGACGAACCGCGACCCATCGCTTTGATGGTCGCACAAGCCAAGAGGGTGTTCATTAAGAAGCCGGCCCTTGAAGCGGCACTGGCCGAGGAAGAGGCAGAGGGCCGGGCCTACAGTTGGAAGAGCCCAAAGGGGAAGGTTGTCTGGTCACGGAAGCCGAGGCCGGAGAGAGCACCCAGCAAAACGGACTTACTCAAGGACCATCTGGCCCAGCACCCCGAAGCCAACACCGAGGAGGTTGCAG
>JBILBP010000109.1:0-7956 GCA_044353645.1 Planctomycetota bacterium
TGCGCACGACACCGCGGCCTTCACGGGCATAGCGCGTGTAGAGCTCTTCAAAGGCCTTGCCCCAGCAGTCGCTCAGGCCCGGTGCGCGGGCGGGATCGAAGAGCGTCCACTCGCCGTCCTCCTTGACCCGCTGCATGAACAGGTCGGGCACCCACAGGCCGTAGAACAGCGAGCGGCAGCGCAGCTCGTCCTTGCCGGTGTTGCGCTTGAGATCGAGGAACTCGATGATGTCGCCGTGCCACGGCTCGAGGTAGATCGCGAACGAGCCCTTGCGCTTGCCGCCGCCCTGATCGACGTAGCTGGCGGTGGCATCGAAGTTGCGCAGCATCGGCACGAGGCCGTTGCTGGTCCCGCCGGTGCCCGAGATCGGCGAGCCGGCCGCGCGCACATTGTGCACGTGCAGGCCGATGCCACCGGCCATCTGGCTGATCTTGGCGCAATCGGTGAGGGTCTTGTAGATGCCCTCGATCGAGTCGTCGTGCATGTGTAGCAGGAAGCACGAGGACATCTGCGGCTTGGCCGAGCCGGCATTGAAGAGGGTCGGCGTCGCATGCGTGAAATGCTTGGTCGACATCAGGTGGTAGGTCTCGAAGGCGCGCTCGAGATCGGTGGTCCCGCCACAGCAATGGATGCCCAGCGCGACGCGCATCCACAGGTACTGCGGACGTTCGACGATCTTCCGCCCGAGGCGCATGAGATACGATTTCTTGAGCGTCGAGATGCCCTGGAAGTCGAAGTTGAAATCGCGCTCCATGCGGATCTCGCCCTCGATACGGGCCTTGTGCGCACGCACGCACGCGAGCAGCTCGCTGGAGATCGCCGAGGCCGGGCGACCGGCATTGTCGGTACGCCGCGCGAGGGCTTCCATGACCTCGACGAAGGAATCCGAACTTTCCTTGTGCAGGATCGAGGCCGACAGGCGGGCGGCGAGGAAGTCGTAGTCGGGATGG
This sequence comes from Planctomycetota bacterium, assembly GCA_044353645.1. GTDB lineage: Bacteria > Planctomycetota > UBA11346 > UBA11346 > UBA11346 > CAIUVD01. The sequence goes on from JBILBP010000109.1 coordinate 951, forward strand.
GTGGTGACGAGGTTGGCCGCCGTCTGTACCGCCAGATCGTCGAGTTCGCGGGTCGAGACACCGTCGAAGATGCCGGCGATGACCTTCTGCGCGACGAGGATCGGCTCCACCTGCAGACCGCTGGCCAAGACCTCGATACGTTTGGTGATCTTGTCGAGGTGCACGTCCTCGCGCCGACCATCACGCTTCAAAATCTGCATAGCCATGTTCAGTCACTCTCGTCGTTATTGCGGTAGGTAGCGATCGGTAGCGATCGGCGGGGCTTCAGAATTCGGTGTCGAAAGCGATCTTCTGCTCGGAGATGTTCACGCCGACGCCGGCGCGACGGTACTCGGCGACCTTCTTCTCATGGAAGTTGGTCTTGTTCTGCAAGCCGATGCGTTCCATGAAATCGAACGGGCAGCGTTCGTTGTAAACGCGCTCGCAGCCGAGCTGGGAGAGGATGCGATCGGCGACGAAACGGATGTAGCGCTGCATGGCGTCGGCATTCATGCCGATCAACGACACCGGCAGGGCCTCGGTGGCGAAGCGGCATTCGATCTCCACCGCCTCGGTGACGATCTCGCGGATGCGCTCGGGCGAGCACTTGTCCTGCAGCTTGCGATGCATGAGCATGGCGAAGTCGGTGTGCGCGCCTTCATCGCGCGAGATCAGCTCGTTGGAGAAGCACAGGCCGGGCAGCAGGCCCTGCTTCATGTCCTTGATCCAGTAGATGGCGCAGAACGACGACGAAAAGAAGATCCCTTCGACACAGGCGAAGGCCACCAGGCGCTCGGCGAGCGGCCGGCTGCTTTCGAGCCAGTGCATCGCCCAGCGGGCCTTGTCGCCGACGATCGGCACCGTCTCGACGGCATTGAACAGGCGCCGGCGTTCGGATTCTTCGTTGATGTAGGTATCAATCAGCAGCGAGTAGGTCTCGCTGTGGACGGTCTCGATGAGCATCTGCATCGAGTAGTAGGCGCGCGCCTCGGGGGCGGCGATCTCGGAGTAGAAGCGGGCGGCGATGTTCTCGTTGACGATGCCATCGCTGGCCGCGAAGAACGCCAGGACGTGCGAGAGGAAATAGCGCTCGCCGTCGTTGAGGGCTTTCCAGTCCTGCTGGTCCTTGGCGAGGTCGATCTCCTCGGCGGTCCACATCAGCGCAAGATGATCCTTGTAGGCCTTCCACAGATCATCGTGCTTGATCGGGAAGAGCACGAAGCGATCGAGGCTCGGCGACACCAGCGGATCGGCCAATGTGCCGAGAAGCTTTTCGAGGCCCGCGATTTCGACAGTGTCGGCCTCGGCGCGGACCTTGCGGCGGCTTTCACGATAGAGCACGAAGCGTCGGGCGGCTTCATGTTCGCCGGCACGCATCAGCGCCAGCTCGGCCTGATCCTGGACTTCCTCGACGTAGAAGCTGCCGCCCCCGGGACTGCGCTGGGTGAGGGCGTCGCAGACATCGCGGGTCATGCGCTGCGCCAGGGTCTGGCGCTCAGCCGGGAGAGCAGCGGAAAGCTCTAAGCCATCGGCGGCGAGCAAGGCCTTGGTGAGCGCGATGGCGATACGATTGGGCTCAAAGGCGCGGAAGCGCTCGTCGCGCGAACGCACCCGCCAGGCGCTGTAACGCGCGGGGTCCAGGGCAGTGATCGTACGGGTTTCGATAGCGGTCATGAAGGGTCCTCTAAGCGCACCTGCGCGTGGACGAAACAGGTGGCGAAACAGGTGGCGAAACAGGCGGCGAAACAGGCGGCGAAACAGGTGGCGAAACAGGCGGCGAAACAGGCGGCGAAACAGGCGGCGAAACAGGTGGCGAAACAGGTGGCGAAACAGGCGGGCGGCTGGGGCGCGAATTTATGGCGATGAAATCGCCGACGTCAAGATGTGGTGGGTAAACATATGCAGGCCACTATATGTAGACAGCACTTGCACGCTGAGAGTCATGTTCGGAGGACAGTTCGGGGCCTGCAGAAGCCGTTCTCAGACACATATTTTCAGCTGGCAAAATGATTCTTCGCTATTAGCCAAGCCCTCGGGGGCACACTGTCGGCTTGCATCGACAATCCGAAAAAACGTTGCCCGGTCAACCCGTGTATCGCGTACAAGCAGCTGCCGGACAGCGTCGAGGCAAACACCGCTTAAGACTTCCCATGGTCATGTGCGGAGTTCGCTGCAAGCGCATCATCCGCAACACCTGGTCACGATGGATTCTGACATACTACCGTTCAGAAAGGCTGTCGGCGGCGAGAGCCTCAACGATGTGCACGGCCTCGACCCGCGCCGAGGTCAGCTTGCCCCCCACCGGCAGCAGCAGGCCTGGTTCCGGACGGCGCAATTCCCATTCGCGAGTCAGGGCCGAGGCGCTGGCAGCCCCGCGCTGCAAGGTGCGCAGGCCGACCCAGGAACTGCGGATGTCGCGCTCGCGCCAGCCGAGGCCGGGACAGGTGGCGGCCACCGCCGTCAGCAGGTAGCGGACATCCTCGGTCTCGACGCGCACGTGGTCGGGCGTGCCGCTGAAGTCGGTATCGGTGGTGCCGACCATGGTCCCACCCTGCCAGGGAATGAGGAAGAAGACCCGTCCATCGACGGGGGAGGTGAGCAGGAAGGCGCTGTCATGGGCTGCCAAGGGATTGGCTACAGACTGCGGAAACGGCACGGGCGGGAGCACCAGATGCACGCCCTTGGTGAATCGTGCCGCCTGCTGCGGGTCGAGCCCAGCCAGCGCAAACGCCCACGGGCCAGCGCTGAGCACCGTCGTCGGCGCGCGCAGCACGTGACCATCGCTGAGGGCGACGCCGACGACGGCGCCGCCCTCGCGCACCACGGAGCTGACGTGCGTGTGTTCGCTGCACACCGCGCCGGCAGCCTGGGCAGCGGCGACGACATCGCGGGTGAGGGCTGCGTCATCAGTGCCGGCATCGCCATAGGTGAAACCTCCCAGCAATTCCTCACGATCGAGGAACGGTGCCGCCGCGAGCAGGGCGGCGCGCGACCACGGAGCATGGCGCTCGACGCCACGCAGCTCGCCGGCGAGGGTGTCATAGAGCCACAATCCCGCATATAACTGCGCCCGCGTCAAACGTCCGCGGCGGGTCACGGGGACCACGAAGCGCAAGGGCTGGACGCGGTGCGGAGCCAGGCGCAGCAGGCGCGCACGCTCGCAGAGAGCCTTGCGCACCAGGCCGAGATCGCCGTGCTCGAGGTAACGTAGGCCGCCGTGGATGAGTTTGGACGAGGCCGACGAGGTGCCGCTGGCCCAGGTGCGCCGCTCGCAGAGGACCACGCGCAGCCCGCGCAAGGCCGCCTCGAGGGCTGTCCAGGCACCGTAGATCCCGCCACCGACGATGAGCACATCGGCGACGGCGGGTAGCTCGCAAGGCGCGGTCGGCCGAGGGATCCCAGCACGCAAATGAAAAGCCCCGGTGGCGCCGGCCGGGCCCCAGGTGGGGCTACCCATCGGCGCGCAACCAGTCGCGCTGACCGTCGCCCTGACCGTCGCCCTGACCGTCGCGCAGCCAGTCGCGGGCCCACGCTGGGCGATTGCTGATCACCGCATCGACCCCGAGCTGCGCAAGGCGTCGCAACTCAGGCACGCGATTGACGGTGTAGGCATAAGTGCGCAGCCCCTGGGCGCGGGCGTGGGCCACCAAGGAAGGATTCCAGGCTGACCAAAGAGGGTCGATGGCATGGCAGAAAGCGTGTGCAGAGATCCAGGCTTTCGCGCGAGATACAGGAAGATCAGTGCAATTGCGCACCAGACGGAGGCGTGGTGCCGCGGCCTGCGCGGCCCGCAGCACGCCGGAATTGAAGCACAGCAGCTGAACCCGCTCGCGTACCTCCGGCAGGCGGATCTGGCGGCAGATCGCGGCCAGCAGACGCGCCGTCCACAAGGCGCCACCGTGCGGCTTGAGCTCGATGAGGAGCTCGACCTGACGATAGCGGTCGAGGACCTCGGCGAGGGTCGGTAATGGATAGACCGCCCGCAATTGCGCGAGGGTCTGCTGGCTGACGGGCAGGCGCGTGCCGCCAAAGCGGCTGAGGTCCGCGTCATGGGTGACCACCACCACGCCATCGACGCTGAGGCGGACATCGAACTCGAGCCCCTGACAACCGGTGGTGAGCGCCGCGGCGAAGGCGGCGTGGGTGTTTTCAGGATACTTTTCCGACCAACCACGATGGGCGATGATGTCCATGACGCGTTTCCTGATAACTGCCGTTACGTCTTCAGCATCGGCTCCGGGGCGCTAAAAGACAGCGGGTGCTAGCCATTCTTGGGCGGCTAATCGAAGTCGTCTCTGAATATGACAGCTGGTGTGGGAGATTCCCGCACCTCGAGGTCAACGTCGATGGTATACTCAGGTATGGACTGCGAGGGCTGGTCATGATCTGGCAAGGTACGTATCTGTTAGTCCCTGGACTCCTGGTGCTGGCCATGGCCATGCCCTCGTGGTCGTCGCCGGTGGTCAGCGAGGCCACGCCCAGCGCCACCCCCCTGCCGACCCCGGTCAAGGCCCATCCCCTGACCGACGATGAGATCAGCCGTGCCACCGCGATCATCGATCAGCTGATGCTCGCCGAGCTCACCGCCCATGGCCAGACGCTCAATCCGCCGATCGATGATGCGACCTTCGTGCGCCGCGCCTATCTCGGAATCATCGGTCGCATTCCGACCATCGATGAACTCGAGGCCTTCAATAACCAGGGTGGGAAAGACCAACGCGCGAAGCTCATCCGCGCCCTGTTCGAGAGTCCGGCCCGGGTCCATCATGAGTTCACCTGGTGGGCCGATCTGCTGCGCATCTCCACACGCCTGGGCTCGCGCTATCCCGGCAATGCCTATGTCGACTGGATCAAGGAGCAGATCCGCGCTAACACCCCCTATGATCAGGTCGCCAGGGCGCTCATCACCGCCGAAGGACCGGCCCTGGCCCGCGGAAATGGCGCCACCGGTTACTACCTGCGCGATGCCGGCATGCCCTTGGACAACATGGCCAACACCGTCCAGGTATTCCTCGGTACGCGCGTGCAGTGCGCACAATGCCACGACCATCCCTTCGACAAATGGACGCGTAAGGAGTTCTTCGAGCTCGCGGCATACACCAACTCGGTGAGCATCAGTCGCGACGTCAAAGGCCTCGGCGCCCTCGGCAAGAAAGCCAAAGAAGACAGACTCTCGCCAGCCGTGATCGATAGCCTGCGCATGATTGGCAGTACCGTCGTCCTCAATGTCCAGGGCGGAAATAAAGCCGCCATCGAACTGCCCCAAGACTATCAATATCACGACGCCAAGCCCGGCGAGATGGTGCCGGCCAAGAGCCTCTTCGGACCGGCAGCGCCGGTGAGCAAAGGCGTTTCCGCCAAGCACACCTATGCTCAGTGGATGAGCTCCCCGGAGAATCCGCGTTTCACCGTCGTCGTCGCTAACCGCCTGTGGAAGCGCGCCTTCGGGGTCGGGCTCATCGAGCCGGTCGACAACTTCACCGACGCCACCGTAGCCTCGAACCCGGCGCTGATGGAGTTTCTGAGCAAGCTCATGTGTTCGCTCGATTACGATCTCAAGCGCTTCAACCAGATCATCTACCAGACCGCGGCCTGGCAGCGGGCGGTAACCGCAGTCGACGAGCAAGCCAGCGAACCGTACCGCTTCCCCGGGCCCACCCTGCAACGCATGAGCGCCGAACAGCTGTGGGATTCCCTGCTCACCTTGTCAGTGCCGGACCTCGATAGCCGCAGCGGCGAAAGCGCCGAACGCCTTTACAAATTCTACGAGGACAACAAGGACAAGAACGCCAAGGAACTGTTCGCGCTCGCCGTCGATCTCGGCACGCAGCGCGATCGTCAGCGTGACATCGAACTCAAGTCCCGCGATCTGCGGGTGCAGCTCGAGGCCATCCGCAACAAGGATTCGAGCGAGGCGCGCAAGATCAAAGTGCAGCTCAGGGAGCTTGCTGAACAGCGCGAGGAGATCCTCAATCAGATCGAACCCGAGCGCATGGTGGCGATGAAGAAGAACGCCAAGGGCCCGAACCAGTTTGTGCGCGCCGACGAACTGTCATCGCCGGCGCCGACGGGGCATCTGCTACGCACCTTCGGCCAGTCGGATCGCGATGTCATCGGCGGCGACAACCGCAAACCCGCGACGACCCAGGCGCTGACCATGCTCAACGGCTTCATCGATCGCGAACTGCTCAAGGAGCAGTCGGTGCTGTTCCAGCAGATGCTCAAGCCCAAGGACATGGGCGGGAAGGTCGATGCGCTCTTCCTGGCAATCCTCAGCCGACTGCCGACCACCGCCGAGCGCGAGTTGGGTAAGCAGGAGATCGCGCATGCGATGCTCGCCCATCGCAAGGTCAGTCGCGTCGGCGGCGGTGGCGACATTGCCAAGGAAGCAGCTCAGGCGGCCTTGCACAACCTCGCCTGGGTGCTGCTCAACGGCAACGAATTCATCTTTGTGCAGTGAAGATATTCCCATGACCTCGCGCCAACGCCTGCTCGCCCATTATGACCCGCTCACCCGACGCGCCCTACTCGGCAGGCTGGCGCGCAGCGCCTTCGGCCTGACGGTGCTGTCGGCGCTCGAGCCGCTGAACGGCCTGGGCCTGTTCGCCGCTGAACCCGGCCGGCCGCGGCCCCGCGCGCGGGCCTGCATCTACCTGTACATGAATGGGGGCATGAGCCATCTCGACACCTTCGATCCTAAACCCGGACATGCCGCCGCCGGTCCGGTAAAGGCCATCGCCAGCAACGTCGACGGCCTGCAGCTGACCGAGAACCTGCCCTTGCTCGCCAAGCAGGCCGACAAGCTGGCGGTGATCCGTTCGCTGACCTCGAACCAGGGTGCGCACGAACAGGGCGAGTACCTGATGCGCACCAGCTACAGCATGCGTGGAACGATCAAACATCCGACCCTCGGCGCCTGGTGCGCCAATCTCCTGGGGACGGCCAATCCCAACCTGCCGGCCTACCTGACCATCGGCGCCGGCAGCAACCATCCCGGGGCAGGCTTCATGGAATCGCGCTTCGCCCC
>JBILBP010000110.1:0-7900 GCA_044353645.1 Planctomycetota bacterium
AGGCTGCCGAGCGGTCGACCTTCGAGGGGTCTTTGCCCGAGAACGCGCCGCCGCCGTGACGGCCCATGCCGCCGTAGGTGTCGACGATGATCTTGCGGCCGGTGAGGCCGGTGTCGCCATGCGGGCCGCCGACTTCGAAACGACCGGTGGGATTGATGTGGAAGATGGTGTGCTTGTCGACCTTGACCGTCGGCGAGTGCTGGTTGATCACCGCCGTGCAGATCTTGATGAAATCCTTGCGGATGGTGGCCAACGACACCTCGGGGGTGTGCTGCGTCGAGAGCACCACGGTGTGGATGCGCACCGGCTGGTCGTCTTCGTACTCGACGGTGACCTGGCTCTTGGCGTCCGGGCGCAGGTATTTGAGCTTCTTGGTCGCGAGCAGGCGGGCCTGCTCTTCGACCAGGCGATGCGACAAGAAGATCGGCAGCGGCATCAGTTCTTCGGTCTCGTTGACGGCGAAGCCGAACATCAGGCCCTGGTCGCCAGCGCCCTGTTCGTGGCCCTTGCTCTCGTCGACGCCCATGGCGATGTCCGGCGACTGCTTGTGGATGGCGATGAGCACACCGCAGGAGTCAGCGTCGAAGCCGATGCCGGCCTCGGTGTAGCCGATCTCGCGGATGGTCTGGCGCGCGATCTCGTTGGCGTCGACGAACCCGCGGGTGGTGATCTCACCGGCAACTACGACCTGGCCGGTGGTGACCAGGGTCTCGCAGGCGACGCGGCTTTTGGGATCTTGGGCCAGCAGGGCGTCGAGGATCGCGTCCGAGATCTGGTCGGCGACCTTGTCTGGGTGTCCTTTGGACACGGATTCGGAGGTGAACAGCGAACGGGCCATGGCGAGGTCCTTGCGGTTGGACGATGGTGGACTGGGCTTCTATCGCCCAATCATGATGGATTGATGAAGAAGCATATGCAGAGCGCCGACGGGTCAAAGCCCAGTAGCGGAAAACCTAGTCGCCGAAAAACCTAGTCGCCGAAAAACCTAGTCGCCGAAAAAGCCCATGGATCAGCCGACGATGCCCAGGCTGAGCAGGGCCAGCAGCACGCCGCCGGTGACCATCAAGGTGCCGAAGATCGCGTGTTGTGAGCGCACGGCGGCGATGATCGCGAGGATTCCCGAGCTGACGCTGAGGGCCTTGAGGGCATTGCCGTTGAGGTACTGATCGATGAAGCCGACGTAATGACGTAGCCCGAGGACGAGCGCGGCGGCGAGCAGGGCCCCGCACCAGGCCTTGGTCGCGCCATCCTTACCCTGGGCCAGGCAAATGCCGGCAGGAATCGCGGTGATCAAGCATAACGTGGTATCAAGTGGAAGATTCATGCGGCGGTAAGCTGGCGAGAGCGGAATGAAGGGAAGCGCGGATAATGGGGGCGATGGCCGCCATGTGGCGCGCCGTGGCGCCCTGTCCTGCCAGCCAGGCGCGGTGACCGGCGGCACCCAAGACCAGTCGGCGCGCGGAATCATCGGCCAGGGCCTGCAAATCGGCGCTGACGCTCCCCGGTCGCAGCTCGACGACGCCGGCGCAGGCGCGCAGGAGGGACATCGAGTCGGGTTGGCTGCGGGTGTCCCAGCCGACGACGGTGGCGCAGGCGGCGGCAGCGGCTTCGAACATGTTCTGTCCACCGCGACCCGAGCCCAGGCTGCCACCGACGATGGCCAGGCCCTGGCTGCGTGCGCACCAGCCGTAGAGCGCTCCCAGGCGACCGATCTCGTCGACGATCAACACCGCTGGACCGGCAGGCAGGCGCTCACCGCCAGCGCTGCGCACGGCTTCCAGACCCAAGCTGCGGCAGAGGTCGACCAGTTCCGTGCCGCGTTCGGGATGGCGCGGGCAGAGGATGATCTGCCAGTCGGGGCGGGGCTGCGTCAGCCAAGCGCGGAGGATGAGGGATTCTTCACCGGCGCTGGTCGAAGCCACGAGCAGCGCCGGGCGCCCTGCGACCAGTCCGCTGCGTGTGGCTTCGGCATCGATCTGGGGGGCGTCCGCTAAGCGCACCTGGTCGGCCTTGAGCGAGCCGCAGGGTACGGCCACCGTGCATCCCAGCCGGCGCAGGCGGGCGGCATAGAGGCCGTTCTGCGCGGTGGCGGCGGCGTAGGTGCGCAGCAAGGGCGCGATCAGCGGACGGACCTCGAGAAACCGTCGGTACGAACGCGGGCTGACCCGGGCATTGATCACGATCACTGGAATTCCCCGGCGAAAACATGCACACAGCCACAGCGGCCAGAATTCCGCCTCGAGCAGGATCACCGCCGCCGGTTGCGTGCAGGAGAGGAACCGCTCGACCGCCCAGGGCAGATCGAAGGGCAGGTACGCCCGGGGCAGGGTCGGAAAATGCTTTTCCAATCCCTGCCAGCCGGTCTCGGTGGTGGTGGTCAGCAGACACTGCGCACCGAGGGCGGTGAGCTGCGGTACCAGCGGGCGCATCAGGGCGGTCTCGCCGAGGCTCACGCCATGGACGAGCACCGCGCCGCGGGGTACCGGCCGGGGAGGAGTGCCGCTGAGCTTGCACGCCACGCCGACCAAGGGCCGGCGACCAAGTGCACGCAGTCCGACATAGGCCAGCAGCAGGGGCCACGCCGCCAGCGCCGCGAGACTGAACAGCAGGCTGCGTTGGCGCCAGTGGCGTTGCACTTCGCCGGCGGTTCGCACGTTGCTAGAGGTTCGCACTTGGCCAGCGGTCTGCATCAGCCAAGCGCGTCGGCAAGTACCTGCGGCTCGGCCATGGCGCCGATGCCGTCCTCGCCGCAGGCGAGGAGTCCGCTGACGGGAGCGATGATCGTCGCGCCGCCATTGCGCAGCGTCTGCAGGTGCCCCTGCACCACCGGCTTTTCCCACATCACGGTGTTCATCGCCGGTGCCAGCCACACCGGCTTGTGCGGCTCGAGGGCGAGGAACAGGGTCGTCAGCAGGTCATCGGCCAGGCCCAGGGCGAGGCGCGCCGCGCAGTCGGCGGTCAGCGGTGCGATCAGCAGGGCCTCGGCCCAGCGCGCCAATTCGATGTGCGGCATCCGGCCATCAGTGGTCCACAAGGTGTCATCAACGATCTGGCCACTGACCGCCTGCAAGGCATCCCTGGTCACCAAGCGGCCGGCGTGGGCGGTGAGCACGCAGCGCACCACGTGTCCTTTACGCCGCAAGGCGCGGACGACTTCAGGAGTCTTATAGGCGGCGATGCCACCGCTGATGCCGAGGACGACCTGCATGACGCGAATTATTGATGGAGGGCCGAGGGCGCAACCGCTGGCGTCCAGCGCGCGGTCGCGGCGGTGTATTGTGAATCGAGCAGGGCGAGTGCGGTCGGCGTCGGCTCGCGGCGATCCATGGGCAGGACGGTGAGGGCCAGGGTCGCCGAGGTCAACTTGCCATAAAAAGCTGGCTATTTACCGCAGTTCAGAGGTCAGCTCAGTGAGGAAATCCAGGAGCCAGCGGTGCCGTCGGGCGGCCTCGGCGCGGGCGCTGGGCAGGTGCATGCCGAGGTGCAGGCGGAGGAGCTTGGCATGCAGATGATCAACGACCTGTCGCCGATCATCCACCGCCCGCCCATCGGCGGCGAGCGGATCGTGGGGATCGTAGAAGCGTCCTGGCTGATCTGGACGCGACATGAACTGCCCGCAGGCGGCGGTGCGCAGCAGGCCAATGGCGCCCAGGGCATCGAGGCGATCGGCATCCTGCAGGAGAATTCCCAAGGGATTGGTGGGCGCCAGGCCGCGCGACCACGAGGAGGTGCGCACGGCCTCGGCAATCTCGGCGATGTCCGCCGCTGCATAGCCCGCCGCCACCAGTACCGCCGGGGCGGCGGCCGCGGAACGCTCTCCGCCGAGGGCCCGCTCCGCGCTTTCCTTGGGCACGAAGACCAGGTCGTGGACGAGAGCGGTGGCCCCGGCGAGTTCGCGATCGGCGCCGGCCTCGGGTGCCAGACGCATCGCCCAGGTCCGCACGCGCAGGAGGTGATCGAGATCGTGGGCCAGCTCACCGGCCGGCAGATGCGGGGTGATCAGGGTCAGTAGGTGCTGATGTTGTGCCGAGAGCGGCGTGCCGGGGTGGATCACGGGCTGATTGCTAGTCGACCGCGACCCATTTTGCCGAGGTATAACCGCCACCGCCCTTGGTCGTCGGCGCTGCCAATAAGCGCGAGAAATCCTCGAACTGCACGCGGTCGATCCCGAAGAACTTATTGGCGTAGCCGAACACGAACTGCAGTCCGCCGTTTTCCGGTTCACGTACGCCGAAGTAGGGTTTCCAGCCTTTGCCGGCTTCCTGCAGCATGACTCCGTTCAGCCGATCGGCCTCGGCCTGCCACTGTTTTTTCAACTGTTCGTTGAAGGCCGGGACCGCTTTCAGGACGTACAGCGAATCACCCAGGCGCTTGCCCGGCAGCGGACCTTCGGGATCGATCGGCTTGGTCACCGTCGCCGGCTCATGTTCCGCCACGGGGGGCACGGTGTCGCGACGCTGACCCTGGCGCATGCCGAGATAACCGGCAGCGACGATCGAAGTGAACCACAGCAGGGCCAGGACGGTCGCCAGGTGCATGGGCACATGCAGGGTGCTGCGCGGATAGGTGTTCGTCGAGAAGCCCGAAGGGGGATTGCTGCCGAGGTCGTTCTCGGCGGCCTGCGTGCCGGGAAAGGCTCCCGGACGTTGGCTTGGACCGACTGACAGAGCCCCCAGGCCTTGATTGGTCTGCAGCGGCTTGGGGGCCAGATTGGTCAGCGGCCGGGCACCGGCGGGGGCGGCGTTGTTGGCCGGTGGATTTCCGGGTTGTCCGCCGCCTTGTTCCGTGATGCGCCGCTGCACTTGCTGCAGGGTCGCGTATACCTGGTCGGTGGTGCGACGGCGAAACATCATGTGGTCATGATCTGCTGGTTGCCTCGCCAGCAAGCCCGGGCACGACGCACGCATGGATGTCAGCACTTGGACCCTGCCGCCAGCGGCCGTCAGCCGCGCTCCGAGCGCCTGCGTGATCACTGCCGTCGGCGCCGATCCGGCACTACTGTGGTCCACCGCCGGCCTGCCCGTGGTCATCCCCTGGCGTGCCTTTACCCCGGCAATGCAGGCCGATTTCGCGCTGCTGCCGGGCCTCTTGCCGAGTTCCTGGCGGGTTTCCGCGTTGTTGGCCGATGAACGTCGGCAGGCGGCCTTCGCCATTGCCAGCAGCAGCGCTCAGCCGCTTTCATCGCAAGCCGGGCTCGAGCTGATCCTCGCGACCTGGGCAGCGCGTGAACAAGCACGGCTGGGCTTGCCAGCTACGCGGGCAGCGGTGCTGGTGGTCGGTGACGACGTGCGCGGCAGCCGCACCGCCGACATTCGTGGGGCCTTGGAGGATGTGCGGAGCGTGCTGGCGCCCTTACCCTGGCCCCGATGGGCGGGGCCGGTGGTGGTGTTTTGCGATCAGGCCGAGCGTGGCATACCATCCCAGGGAGTTGTCCGTCCGGCTTTGCCGCTTCTGCAGCTGGCCCCGGCTGAGGGGTTGCGTGCGCGTGCCGCCAGTAGTTTGGCGCGTCTAGCCATGGAACTCAGTGTCCCGCCGTCGGGGGGCTGGCCGGGCTGGCTCAGCAATGGCGTGGCGGAGGTTGCCCGCGCCAAGGCCGCCGGCGAGGGACCTAGTCCGCGCGTCATGCGCGAACGCCGCCAGGCGGCCGGGCCGGAAGCGATCGCCGCCATGCTGCTGGCCACCCCGTTGCAGGCCGATGTCGCGCTCAGCGGGGCCTTGGTGCAGCCCTTGCTGACCCCTGACGGCCAAGCGCATTTCGCCAGCCTGCTCGACCTCCTGCGCCAGGGAGCCAGCAGTGCCGGGGCCCTGCGCATCGCCTATGGGATCACGCCGGCGCGCTGGCAATGAATCCTCGGCTGCCTAATCGCCAAGGCAGGGGATGGCAACACGGCGCGCTAGGCCTGCTGGTTTGACCATTGCACAGCAGGATGTCGCCGACTAGCTTTTAAGTGCTCATCCGCCAACCGATTTGATCGTGCACGTGTACGTGAAGCTCGCTAGGTGGTGAAGGCCTCGTCCGCCTCGCCCGCTTCGTCCGCTCAGAGGAGCATCCATGGCCCCGTCCCGTCCTGTTCTGCGCTCCGTCACCTGCGTCACGGCTCTCCTCGGTTTCGCACTTGGCGGATGGTGCGCGGAGGACGTGGTCGCAGATCCCGCATACAAATTCCGCGATCTGCGCTTCGGGCTCACCAGTGCTCCAACGCCCAGGGTGCACAGCGAAGCGCTCGCTGGCGGCAATACCTTCAACTACGATAGTTCGAAGAGCCGCGGCGGGCGCGCGACGATGACCTACCTCATCGGCAAGGTCCCGCCCGAGCGCACCACCAGCACGGTCTACGGTCTACAATTGTCGCTGGGTTCTTATGAAGTCGGCGACAGTGGCATGACCACCGGCCTGGTTCAGCCCATGGTAGATGTCTATTACGGTTGGCAATACGGCATAGTCGAATCGCAATCCTTGCGTGGCTGGTTTGAAATGATGCCCTTTGTCGGCGTTGGCGGCAGCTTCGTCGACGTCGATGAGAAGAAGCGCCTGGGCTATGCCCTTGAAACCGGAGTGCGTCTCGGTGCCTACCTTACCGAGCGCTCCTGGCAATTCGGGGTGACCTCGAGCGGCCTCCTCGGCACTTCCAAGGTCAAGGGCAACGTCAACGAGCTGACTTTGAACACCAGCGGCTTCACCTTCGGCGCGGAAGTCGGCTACCGTTTCTGATCGATCCGCGTTGCGCATCCAGGTCGAACGAGCAGCAACGGATGACGGTGCATTTTTTGATCTTCCGGCGGTGACGGCGGTGACCGTGGTCCACGTCGGCCGCGAACCGATTAGACGTATGATTCATAGCCGAGCCGAGATCGTCGCGTAGGATCTCGCGTTTTTTCCATGTACCGGGGGGTAACTCGAGGTTCCTGGTCGTTTACTATATGATAAGTTACTGCGGTATTCGCACTGTGCTTCAGTCTATTCGAGAGCTTTTCCCGCTCATCTAAATCCGCATGGGTTGAGACCCTCAACGAAAAAGCCCTGGTATTCACCAGGGCCTTGTCTGTGGTTGCGGGAGGAGGATTTGAACCTCCGACCTTCGGGTTATGAGCCCGACGAGCTACCAGACTGCTCTATCCCGCGTCTTGGTCTGTAGCAGTATGGCCCCGGGAACGCCTTGTCAAAATGCAGATTTTTTTTCCGACCATCCGCGGCTTGCAACGTCGCAGATGGGCCGCACCTGGGAGTCTGTCGGGATGATGGAACAGGGTTTTTGGTGGTGCTGCTGCTGGCGGTGCGCAGCCTTCCACCGGAAGGTGTCACATTTCAGGGCCCGCTGATGGTGAACTCGGCGCGAGCTGCGAGCACCAATGCCTCACCTACCGGGCTTTTTTTTCGCTGGGGTCGCAGGCTACGCAAGTTGTCGAAGTGGTAATTCGGTCTGCCGCGCTGTCTGCGACAGCCGGGAAAGGCTTGCTGACCCCGTCTTGCCCACGCTTCCCGGCTGGGTCTGATAGCTGATCCAAGGTGATCCCCATGCGTGCTTCACGTCTGTTGCTTCTCGTTCCGTCGCTCGCGATGGTTGCCCAGGTCATTGCCGCCGAGAGCGAAGCGCAGCTCATCAGCCGCGTCATTCCCAGCTATGGAGTACGTCAAGAGGTTCCGTTCCGTCAGCCGAGCCGGATCGAGGTTGAGATCACCCGTGCACGGACATTCATCACCGAGATCAACGTCCGTCTCTTGACGCGTGGGGTGTCTCCGGCGGAGGTAAATGCCATCGAGGAATGTCAGATCCGCCTCGACAAGCTGGCCAGCGAATTGGTACCTGCGGCATCCATTTACGAACTGCAGCAATTAGACGGCATCACTTCCGACCTGGAGCGGGCGAGCGAGACTATCCTTCTACTTTCGAACAAAGCC
>JBILBP010000111.1:0-7891 GCA_044353645.1 Planctomycetota bacterium
TCTTGTCCTTGCCGATCGACCACAGCTGGAAGCTGTCGCGGTTGGGCGGATTCTCGCCGTCGATGCGCGCCGCGCCGGAGGTGGTGAGATACGGATAGTAGAATGCCGGGCGATAACGGATCGGCATCTTCCACGCATCGAGCACCGGATCCTTGAAGGATTCGCCGGCGGCATTGAGGGCCGACACCAGGGCGCCGTTGATATATTTCCAATCGAGGCTGGGGTCATTGTAAGGTTTGTTGTAGGGTACACTGGTGCCGAAGGCATCCGCGTCGTTGAAGCCCTTCGCCAAGGTTGCGCTGCTCTCGGTATTTTGGGGATACTTCCCATTCACTTGCCGATAACTCTCGCAGGCCGCGACCAACTGAGTCATCGTTGCCTGGGTCTTGGCGCGGGCGGCGGACTCCTTCGCCAAACTGATCCCCGCGAACAGCATCCCCATCAAAATCATGATGATCGAGATCACCACCAGCAGTTCCATCAAGGTGAAGGCGCTGTTGGCGGTGGAGTTGGCGGTCGAGTTGACGGTCGAGTTGGCGGCGGGGCGAAGGGGGCGGCGCATGGGTTCTCGATGGACGATGCCGGAGGGTGGTCTCTGGACAGGCATTGTTGTCGCCCGCCGAGACGGGCCAATGGCTTCCTATCGATGACCTACGCCGCGCCGGCCCCCGCCGTTGAACCTATTTGGCCGCCGCGAGGGTCAGGAAGCGCCAGCCGCTGGGCCAGCCTTCGCCGCTGAAGCTCACCAGGAAACCTTGATAATCAGCGGTTTCCGTGCGATAGCCCTGGCCGGGGTCGAACAGATACAGGCCCTTGGATCCGCTCACCGTGCACCATTGGATGGTCGGCAGGCGGCCTTGCGCCAGGAGCTCGGCGAATTTTGGAGCGTTGGCGGTGGCCGTCGGCTGGGTCAACAACCGCATCACGATCGTCATCTCGTCGTCACCGAGATTGGCCGCCGCGAGTGCTTTGCGCAGGGATTTGACGGTGACCTGGATGGCGCCGTCGCGTTCGAGCTTGGTCTCGAAGGTCTCCTTGGCGGCCGGTGGTTGCTTGGCGAGCCAGGCGGCGACTCCTGGCGTCACCCAGCGCTCGGCGATCGCGACATAGGTCAGGCCCTTGAGCTTGGTGAGCGGTTCCAGGCTGGCGGCGGGGATCTGGCGCTGGCTGCTGAGGCGCGGAGTCGGCAGATCGATGAACGGCGTGATGTCGGCCATCCAGCCACGGGCCTGGATGGCTTCGATACGGGCCCCATAGCGGCGTTCGTTGGCGGGCAGCTCGGCGGTGAAAGCCGCCACCGCCGCACGGCGTTCGTCCTCGCGGCCAGCGACCAGGATCAGCAGGCCGACGACGAGCGCGACGAGGATCCCACCGATCAGCCAGCGCCGGCTGTTGGCGGCCTCACGCTCGCCTTCGTTGGTGAGGATGGCCGGGGACTTCCCGGGTTTTTTGCTGGCGGGGTTGAGGTAGCTCGACGATTTCGAGCTGCGTTCGGTGCCGGGCTTGGGCTTGCGCTCGGTTCCTGGCTTGCCGGGGGCCGCGGCGGGGGGCTCGCCCTCGTCGCGGCCGAGGGCGTCGTCCATGGTCGCCTTGAGGCTCTCGGCCATGGCCTTGCGCGCATCGAGCTGCTGCTTGGTCAGGCCGGCCTTGGGCGTGGTCATCTGCAGGCGGGCAGATTGGGTGTGGTCGGGTTTCTTTTCAGGTGCCGGTGCCGGCGCCGGCGGCGCTACCGGTCTCGGCGCCGCCGGCGCCGCGACCCGGGCGGTTGGCGGGGTCTCGACCTTGTCGGCCACGCCATCCTCGCGCAGGCGGAAGGCGTTTTTGCACGACGTGCAGCGCACCGTCTTGCCGATGAGCACGGGCTTCAACGGGTACTTGGCGCCACAATGCGGGCAATCAAAGGTGTCAGCAGTCATGGGCGCGATTCCATGGCGCGTGGCCGCCAGCTAAAGACAGAAGCCGCGCCGGCGCCAAGCGGTGTATTGGTCAGTGAGAGTTTTCTTAGCGTGGTGCGAGTCTGGGGGCGCGGGCGACTCGCCCGCGATGAGGCGACCTCGAACGCGGGCGGGTCGCCCACGCCCCCAGGGCAAGCACCGATCGACCGCTTCAGTGAGAAACCCCGGCGATGGCCCGGTCTTTTTCCAGGTCGGCGGCCGGGACCTGCACCGCTTGCAGCAGGCGGTCGATGACCGCCTCGGCATTGAGGCCCTGGGCTTCGGCTTCATAGCCGGGTTGCAGGCGATGGCGGAACACCGGGTGGACGACGGCCTTGATATCATCGAGGGCGACAAACGAACGCCCACGTAGCACGGCGCGGGCCTTGGCCGCCAGCAGCAGGGCCTGGCCGGCGCGTGGGCCAGCACCCCAGCGCAGCAGCGGGGCGATGAGCTCGTGGCCGCCGAGCGCCACCGGGCGCGTGGCGCGGACGAGGGCCAGCGCGTAGCGGGCGATGGCCTCGGCCACCGGCACTTCGCGCACGGTGTGCTGCAGATCGAGGAGCGTCTGAGCGTCGCAGATCGCCTCTGCCGCCGGGGTGCCGTTGCCGGTGGTGCGGGTGATGATCTGCAGCTCTTCGGCTTCTGATGGATAGCCGACGACGATCTTGAGCAGGAAGCGGTCGAGCTGGGCCTCGGGCAGTGGATAGGTGCCTTCCTGTTCGATGGGATTCTGCGTCGCGAGCACGAAGAACGGCCTGGGCAACGGACGTCGGGTGCCGCCGGCGGTGACCTGCCGCTCCTGCATGGCTTCGAGCAGCGCGGCCTGGGTTTTCGGCGGCGTACGGTTGATTTCATCGGCCAACACCACCGAGGCGAAGATCGGACCGGGGACGAATTCGAGCGTCCGGTTGCCGGTAGACTTGTCTTCGCGGATCAGTTCCGTGCCGGTGATGTCGGACGGCATCAGGTCGGGGGTGAACTGGATGCGGTTGAAGCTCAGCCCGGAAGCCCGCGCCATGGTTGAAACGAGGAGGGTCTTAGCGACCCCCGGCACGCCTTCGAGGAGGGCGTGGCCACCGGCGGAAAGAGCGATGAGGGCCTGCTCGATGACTCCTTCTTGGCCGATGATGACCTTGCCCAATTCGGCGGTCAGGCGGCGGATGATGTCAGCAGCGGCTTCGGGCGACAGCGATTGGCTCATGCTGTGAGGATAATGCCGGTTGGCGGTTGGCTAGCGCGGTGCGGCGCGCTTAATGGGGCGCATGGATCCGCTCGCCTTTCTCTCCGCCGTGCGTGCGCGCCTGGTGCGCGTGCTGGTCATCGAAGGGCTGGCGCGGGTCCTGGCGATCGTCCTCACCGCGGCGGTACTTTCGGTTGCCGCCGACTGGCAGTGGCGTCTACCGGGTCTGGTGCGCTTCGGGTTGCTGGCGGGCGTGCTGGCGGCGGCGGCCCTGGTCATGTGGGTGCGTCTGGCGCGGCCTTTCCGTCGCGATCTCAGCGACGCCGCCCTGGCGCGCTTCGCCGAGCGCCGGGTGCCCGAGCTCGATGGCCGGCTGCTGACCCAGGTCGAAGGCATCGCCATGGGCGAGCGCGATCAGCAGGTGCTGCGCGCCGTCCTCGGCGGCATCGATCCCGCGGTGCTGATCCCCGCCCGGCGCACGCCGAAGCAGGTTGCGATCGGCCTCAGCGCGCTGCTGGCGGTGATCGCGGTCAGCATCGCCATGCCCGAAACTGCCGCCGATGGCGCGCAGCGCCTGCTGCTGCCCCTGGGCGCCAGTGAATGGCGTAAGCACACCAGCCTGCACGCGACTCTCGAACACGCCGTGGTGCCGGTCGATGGCACGCTGGTCTTGGCCATTACCCGTCAGCATCCCGATGCCGAATTTTCTGCCCCGGTGGTGGTCAGCTGGAAGGGCGGCGCGGTCGATGAATCCCGGCAGCTCGGCGGCCTTACCGGCAGCTCATGGTCGACCAGCATCGCCGCCCCGGTGGGCACCTATGAGCTGACCATCACCTCGGCCGATGCCGAGCCGGTGAGCCTCCAGGCACGAGTCGTCGCCCGCCCCACCGTCGGGCGCATCCAAGCCTTGCAGACCCCGCCGGCCTACACCGGCCTGCCCCAGCAGACCGTCGACACCCTCGCCGGGTCGCTGCTGCCGGGCACCACCATCGCCTTCGCGGTGGGCTTCGTCAGCGAGCCCGGCCGGGAGATCCGCACCGCGACCGCCCGCTTCCAGGATCAGCCGGTAGCCCTGAGCGCGCAGGAAGCCCTGAGCGCGCAGGAAGGCCGCTTTTCTGGCAGCTTCACGGTGATGACCGCGGGCTCGCTGGAACTCGCCGCCGCCGATCAGGACGGCATCGCCTTGACCGCCGATGCGCGCTTTCCGCTGACCATCACCCCTGATCGACCGCCGGTGGTCTCGCTCAGCGGCCCGGCCCCGCGCGAAGCCGTGACCGTGCGCGCGATGGTCGAGTTCGCGGTGGCGGCGAGTGATGATTACGGTCTCGGTGATCTGCAGCTCACGGCTGCGACCGTGCATGGCGAGGCGCCTTTGAGCGCTGACCAGGCCGCCGTCCCAACCGCGTTACCAGCCGCGCCTCCAGCCGCGCCTCCAGCCGCGCCATCAGCAGCTGAGATCCTCGAACGTTTCACCGGCGTCGCCGGCCAGCTGAGCGTCAACCGCACGGCGACGATCGAGATCGGTCGGCATGCCGCCGAAGGCGAACAGCTGGTGATCGCGGCCCGCGCCCACGACCGTAATGACGTCAACGGCCCCGGTGTCGGCGAGAGCGAAAGCCTGGCCTTGCGCGTGGTCCCTGAAGACCTTTTGCGCCAGGAACTCGATCGCCTGCTGGGCGAGGCCAAGGAACGCGTGGTGCAGGCGCGTGATGACCTCGCCGCCGCCCGCGAGCCCACGGCCCAGGCCCGGCATTTGCGCTCGGCGTCGCAGTCCACGCTCAAGGCCGACGAGCTGCTGGTGCAGGTTCTGCGCCGCTGGGCGCAAAACCGCCTGGCCCCGGAAGGCATCCTGCCCGGCGCCAAGGCGCGGACCATCCTCAGCGACACCGCCCTGCCGAAACTCGCCGAGGCCACCGCCGGCGGCGAGGCTCCGCGCCAGGCTGCCGATGTCGCCCTTGCCGAGGCCGAGCGCCTGCTTGGCTCAATTCTTCAAGAGGGTGACCTCACCCGCCTGCTCACCAGCCTGATCGCGCGCGAAACCGCCATCGCCGTCGAGACTCGCGGCTTCGTCAAAGCCTTCCTGACCAAGTCGCTGGATCCTGCGGGTAAGGCCCTGCAGCAGAATCTCGCCACGCGCCAGCGCGAACTGGGCGAACTCGCCCTCGAACTCGAGCGTCGCCTGCTGGCCAAGGAGGGGTCGACGTGGACCAAGGCCCAGGACATCGTGCGTAAGGAAGCCCCTGGCGACCGCCTGCGTCAGGCGAGCAGCGATCTGGCGACCAATGACCGCCGCAACAAGGCCATCGACGCTCAGCAGCAAGCCTTGGCGAGTCTGAGCAAGCTCCTCGATGCTTTGCGTGGGGGCGACGCCGCCCACGATCTCGCCGCCAAGCTTGGTCAGTTGGCCGCCGAGCAGGAACAGGTCGCCAAGAACCTCGAGCAGGGGGCCGCGCCGGGCACGCAGTCAGCGAAGCAGAAGGACCTCGCCGAGCGCACCGCCGCCGCCAGTCGCGAAGCCACCAGCAAGGACGCCGCCGCTGCCAAGACCCTCGCCAGCGCCCAGGCGACGCAGGAAGCTGCCGCCCGCGACATGCAGCGCGGCGATGCCGGTGCGGCCACCCGCGACGCCAATGCCGCGGCAGGTCTGCTGCGCGAGGCGCAAAAGCAACTTGCCGGCGAACAGAAGCCGCCCGAGGACCCGAACAAGAAGGACAAGCCCGATGATAAGAAAAAGGACGTCATCGCGCTACTCAAGGAACTGCGCACCCTGCAGGCGATGGTGGTCACCGAGGCGACCTTGCTCGAGCAGAAAAGCGCCGAGAAGCCCCTCGATTTCGCGGCTCAGCGGCAGGTCGTGACCTTGGCCAACAATCAGGGCGACGTTCTCTTGCGCGTCCGCGAGGAGGTCTTGCGGCAACTCGACAAGAGTCCCATCGCGCGGGTCGCGGTCGAACGCGTCGCCACCGCCATGGACCATGCCCAGCGCCATCTGGCGACGCCCGCCCTCGGCGCCAAGGGCCTGCGCCTGACGCGCATCGCCCTCGCCGAGCTCGGTCGCCTGATCGATGTCGCCGAAGCCCAGCCCGAGCGCGACGCGAACCAGAAGCCTGACGGTGGCGGCGGTGGCGGTGGTGGTGGACAGGCTCCCCAGGCGGCGTTCCCGCCCACCGCCGAGATCGCGCTCTTGGCGGCGATGCAGGCGGACCTCAACGGTCGTACCGCGGCAGGACACCCCGGCGATCTCGCCGGCGCCCAGGAGATGCTCCAGCAGCTGGTCGAATCCATGGCCCAGTCAGCCCGCCCCGAAACGCGCCCGGCGATCCTCCTCGAACGCACCCGGCGGGCGATGACCAGTGCCGCCTATCAGCTCAAACAGGCTGATCGCGGGGCCCTGACGCGGAATGAGCAGCAGGCGGCCGAGGCCTCCTTGCGCCGCCTGCTCGCCGAAGCCGGCGGGGATGGCGGCGGTGGCGGTGGTAGCGGCGGTGGCCAGCCACCACCGCCGAGTGGCGGCGGACAGAAGCCGCCGTCGGGCGGCGACGGGCAGGGACAGGGACAGGCGGCTCCGCCGACGGCGGGCGACGCCGGCAAGCCCGGCGATCCGGGAAAGGCAGCCGCCTTGCCGGTGCAGTCGACGACGACCTCGGGCGATCTGCTGGAGCTGCCGCCGGCGATGCGCGAGCAGTTGCGCCAGGCCCGCGAGCAGCACTTCACTCCCGGACAGCTGCAGATCTATCAACGCTACCTTGAACTGTTGGAAGATGGCAAATGAGTGGTTTTGCACGGCGTTTCCTGATCCTTCTAATGTTGCTGTTGTCGCCGACGGCGCTCGCGTGGAGCGCCGTCGGCGAGGTCATCGATCCCCAGCCGAACATCGATCGCGGCCTGGCGGCGTTGGTCAAACTCCAGCAGCCGGATGGCCTGATCGGCGAGGGCGCGGGGATCTCCTCGCTCGCCGGCATGGCCTTCCTCGCCGGCGGCCACATGCCCACGCGTGGCCTCTACCGCGACGCCAGCGCGCGCTGCCTGCGGGCGGTGATCGCTCGCCAGGATCCCTTCAGTGGCTACCTCGGTGCTGACATCGGCAACATGTACGCGCATGGTTTCGCGACCCTCTACCTCGCCGAATCCTATGGCATGGCCCCTGATCAGCCGGTGCGCCGGGCTCTGGAGGCGGCGGTCGATCTGATCCATCGGGCGCAGAACAACGAAGGCGGCTGGCGCTACAGCCCGACGCCGACCGACGCTGACGTCAGCGTCACGATCTGCCAGGTCATGGCCCTGCGCGCGGCCTACAACATCGGCATCGGCGGCCAGCCGACCCAGGACTGCATCGCCCGCGCCATCGCCTACGTGCGGCGCTGCGCCAACGGTGACGGTAGCTTCGCCTACATGGCCACCAGCGCCGGCAATTGGGGCACCAGCGGGGCCGAGGGTGTGCCGCGCACCGCGGCTGGATCCATGTCGCTGATCGGCGCCGGCATCACCAACCTCGGCGACGCTACCTTGGGCCCGGCGCTGCGCTTCCTGCTCAAGCACTTCCCCGCCCATCTCAAGGGCACCGAAAAGGGCGGCGAACATTATTTCTGGTATGGCCAGTACTATACCGCCCAGGTGATGTTCCACAGCCCGGATCCCGGCGACTGGGACAATTATTGGAGCCAGGCGCTGGCAGTGATTTCCTCGCGGCAGGACCGCACCGGCTTATGGCTGCAAGGCGAAGGCCCCGGCCCGGTCTACAACACCGCCATGGCCCTGATCATCCTCCAGATCC
>JBILBP010000006.1:0-24662 GCA_044353645.1 Planctomycetota bacterium
AAGGATCTCGCTACGCTCGACCGCTACGCGGCTGCGTCCTTGACCGCCCTGCCTGACCCGACCTTCCCAGACGTGACCTGGAAAGGACGGATCTGAACCACGATGAAATGAAAGTTGCTCACCCTCCGTAAAATCGGGGTGGGAGATTCCGGTGGAACTCTGGGCGATACAGCCACGGCAGCATTGGCTGTTCGACAGCGTCGGCAGTACTAGAGACGTAGAGCGTACAGGGCGCCCGTATGGCCGGGGCGGCCGGCTATGTCCAACGCGGAATCAACGCCACTGCCCAAGATCGCGTCCGCATACGCAGACTCGACCGTGATCGACCGCGCCAATGCCTCTCACAATTCGGACGATGGAGATTCAGTAAGTCTACGGCAAGGGCTGTTGCATGAGTGTGTTAGTTGTTAAGGAAACGGCGTTGGGTGGTGACCGCCGTTTGCCGGATTTCCGGGCCTAAGGACTTACACCACTTCTTGGGGGACTATCCGTCATTTTGGGTTATGTGCGAATATGCTGCCAAGCAACGAATATCACCGGACCAGAAAAACAGGACCGGTGCATATATTTTTGTAGGATAATTAGTTTTTCTCTGATTTAGCTTTCGCATTTTCAAATTCTGACTTTCCATTCTTATCAAACATATAATAGTCGGCCATTGCCTGCTTATTTATGCTATTTGCGTCAATTGCGGCCTGAGGAACACCCCATAAAATTGAAAGAGGCCAAGTTAAAAGGTTCGTGGTAAACAATACCCAATTTACAGTTTTTTCATCAGAATTACACGCAAGATAGATATTGCCAATTCCAGGAAGCATATTTAATGCACCAGCTGCGCCAGGGCTTACGTTTTCTACTTTATCAGTCGGCAGGCCATACTCTCTCGCCTCTTGAAGCTTTGCCTTCGATTCCGATCGCACGGAGGCACATCCTGCGACCAGCAGGACCGTGGATCCGAGTAGGAGGAACTTATTCATCATCTTTCCTTTGTCGTCTTTGGACGAGAGTTTTCTGCGGGCTGAATCGCCCAACGTTAAAGATCACTGGGGGCACGTTGATTGGATTTTGCTGGTTGGCGTCTTAGCAATAATTCAAGCGACATGGGCTCCAACGCATCGCCTTGTTTGGCGATCGAGATTTAAGATTAAGTCACCAAAGCCCTGACGCAATACGAAGGCATAATCTGCGTAAATCCATTCGTTGGGCCTGTGCCGCAATTGCATTCACGTAGTCCGTGCGATACGTAAAATACCGATCATTTCGAAAAAAATTACTTGACAGTTTTGCGCGAAAAATTTTCGGGGCCACATGGGCCTCTATCCGTACACTCCTGGGGTTTAGTGTAAAATCATCTGCTCGTGGGCAGGATCGCTTTGAAAGCATCTAAATTGGTACCAAGAGCCTCAGCGGCCTTGAGTTGCCAATGTTCAAGTCCGAGTGTCTGCTTTTCGCGTCGTCCATCGGGATCGGAGATTCCGGTGGAACTCTGGGCGATACACACCAGCACCTGGGTGCGCTGTCGGCCCTGTCGTCGCTTCTCGCCTGAAGCGGTTAGGTTTGCTCGCCCGACAGGCTCCCCGTGTAGCTCCGGAAGTCTCGCGGTGACAACCCGAAGGCGCGGGTGAACGCTCTGCTGAAATGGAACGCGTCGGCGTAGCCGGCGCTAGCGGCGATGTCCTTGATTAGGTCGGCGGTCATCACTAGACGGTCGGCGGCCTGCTGCAGACGGACCCGGCGGGCATAGGCTCCGGGCGAGACGCGGTCGAAGCGTTGAAACAGCCGGGAGACGTAGGCTGGCGACAAAGACAACGCTGCCGCCGCCTCCTGGACCCCGGCGCCAGCAGCGGCATGGGCTTCAATCCAAGTCCGGCAACGCTCGTAGGAAGCCTGTGCCAGGGCCAGATCGTGGGTGGTGTCCGTGCACGGGTGAGCCAGGGTCAGCAGCAGCGCCTGCGCCAGAGCCGTCAGCAGCAGGTCCGCCTCCGGACCAGAGCGGCGGCCGGTATCGACGATGAGGTCGAACAGGGCCCGGGCCGGTGAGGCTGAGTCGATCAGGCCGGCGCTGCCCGGAGCTAGGCCTACCCGTTGCAAGGTGTCCGGCACCGCATTGCCGGCGAGATCGATGAACCACTTCCCCGGCGGACGTTCGGCGTCTGAAAAAATGGCATGCGGAGTGCCTGGACCGTAGGAGAAGACAAGTCCGCTCGCGAGATCGCGTTTGCCATCGGGCAGTTCGAGCCTGCCGCCGCCGCTGGCCACCAACTCGATGCCGAACCACGGGAAGCTGCTGCGACGCATGCTGTAGTTGCGATCGCATTGCTCGTATCCTGCACTAACGACGTGCAATCCCGTACGACGCCGGGGGCTGAGGTCTCGGTAGAAGTGCCGAGAGGTAAGCACCTGGCGCGAGAGGAAGCCCGGCTTGGGTGCAACGGGGCGGGTGGGCATAGCTTCAGGGTACGGGACTGGCAGGTCATGAAAAGGCATGGAGTGGGTGCTGCTGGTATGGTGGATGGCGCCCGCGGGGGCTATCTTGATGGGTATGAATCCCATTCCCTCCAGCGTCCTCCAGCAGCCCGGTACCCTGGTTCGGGCCAGCGGGCTGCGCCTGCCTCCGGTGGTCTTCGGAATCAGTGCTCTGGGCAATCTCTACCAGGCCATGAGCGAAGAGCGCAAGCACGCCATCGTCACCGCATGTCGCCGGCACACGGCTGGTCCGGTGGTGTTCGATGGCGCCGGCAAGTATGGGGCTGGCCTCGCCCTGGAATGCCTAGGTCGAGCTCTGCGCGCGCAGGCGGTCGCACCCGATCAGGTGATCATCAGCAACAAGCTTGCCTGGCGTCGGGCGCCCCTGCGTGGAGCCGAACCGACCTTCGAGCCCGGGGTATGGAAGGAGCTCACCCACGATGCGGTGATGGATATCAGCGCCGAGGGCATCCTGCGCTGCCATGCCGAGGGCCTCGCCCTGCTCGGTGCGCCGTACCGTACCGATCTGGTCTCGGTGCATGATCCCGATGAATACCTCGCTGGAGCTGCCGGTGATCCAGTCGAACGGGCTCGGCGCCTGGAGGAGATCCGTGACGCCTACCGTTCACTGATTCGCCTGCGTGAGCAGGGTGTGGTAAAGGCGGTCGGTATCGGCTCGAAGGACTGGCGCGTGATGCGCGAGATCGTCGATCAGGTCGATGTCGACTGGGTGATGCTGGCCTGCAGCCTGACCATCATGTCGCATCCGCCTGAACTGGTGGCCTGGGTGGCGGGTTTGGCTCGGCGCGGCGTGGCGGTGATCGACTCGGCACTGTTTCATGGTGGTTTTCTCACCGGTGGCGATCACCTCGACTACCGGCCGGTCGATCCGCTCGATCCTACCCATGCGCGAGCCCTGGAGTGGCGCGAGCGCTTCAACGCCATCTGTGCCCAACATGGCATCTTGCCGGTCGTCGCCTGTACCGCCTTTGCTCTGGCCATCCCCGGCGTGGTCAGTGTGGCCCTGAATACCACCAAGGCCGAGCGCGTCGCTGACAACATAGCCATGCCAGCCGTGGTCATCCCCCCGGCCTTCTGGCGCGATCTGTTCGCTGCTCGCCTGATCGATCGCAGCCTGGAGTTCTTGGTATGATCATCGATGCACATCACCATCTGTGGGCGTTCGATCCGATCGCCTACGATTGGATCGGCCCGCAGGACGTCGTCCTGCGCCGGGACTTTCTCGCTGACAACCTGGCAGCCATGGCCGCACCCTCAGGTCTCGCCGGCTCCATCGTGGTGCAAGCGCGGCAGAGCCTCGAGGAGACGGAATGGCTGCTCGGCCTGGCTCGGAAGCAACCCTTGATTCGTGGCGTGGTCGGCTGGGCGCCCCTCGCCGATCCCGCTTTGCCGGCCATTCTCGATGCTCTTCCGCCGGGCCCTCTGGTCGGCCTGCGCCATGTCGTGCAGGGCGAAAGCGATCCGCAATTCCTGCTGCGTCCGGGGATCCAGGCCGGCCTGGCCGAGCTCGCTCGCCGCAACCTGGCCTACGACCTGCTGATTAAGGCGGCCCAACTGCCCCAGGCCACCCGCTGTGTCGAGCAACTACCAGCGGATATGCGCTTCATCCTCGACCACGGTGGCAAGCCCGACATCCGTCGTCGTGGTCTGGCCTCATGGTCGGCCGATCTCACCGTCCTGGCCCGCCATACCAACGTCGCCTGTAAGCTCTCCGGCCTGGTCACCGAGACCGATCCTGCGGCCTGGACGCCGGCCGAGCTGGAGCCCTATGTGCGGTCCATCCTCGACGCCTTCGGCCCGCAGCGTGTGCTGTTCGGTAGCGACTGGCCGGTGTGCCTGCTCGGCACCGAGCACCGTCGTTGGCTGGACACGGTGCGGCAATGGATTGCCAGTTACACCCCCGCTGAACAGGCTGCCATCCTCGGCGGCAATGCCCTCACCTGGTACCGATTGGAGTCACCGTGAAAACCCTGCGCATCACCGCCCCTCGCGAATACGAAGTGGTCGAAGTTCCCCATCCCAGTCCTGGCCCCGGAGAGGTCCAAGTGCGGGTGGCCTATATCGGTTTGTGCGGTTCCGACCTGTCCACCTGGCGTGGCCTCAACCCGCTGGTGAGCTACCCGCGCATTCCTGGCCACGAGATGTCCGGCCGGGTCATCGCGGTTGGCTCCGGGGTCACCAGTGCCACGGTCGGCGAGGCCGTTCTGGCCATTCCCTACACCGCCTGCCTGCGCTGCAGCGCCTGCAAGGTCGGCCGCTTCAACTGCTGCCGCAACAACCAAACCTTAGGTGTCCAGCGCGATGGGGCCCTGGGCGCACTGCTGACTTTGCCGGAGTCCAAGCTCATGCGCGTGCCCGGCCTTGACCTCGCCGGCCTGGCGCTGGTCGAGCCGCTGTCGGTGGGCTTCCACGCCGCCGCCCGCGGGCGCATCACCGCCGGCGAGACGGCTGTGGTCATCGGCTGCGGAGCGGTCGGCATCGGTGCCGTCGCTGGTGCGGCGGCGCGAGGAGCTCGCGTCATCGCCGTCGACGTCGATCCGCGCAAACTCGAGTTGGCCAGACGTCTAGGTGCCACCGAAAGCATCGACAGCCGCACCTGCGATCTCAATGCAACGCTGTCGGCCCTCGATGACGGTCAAGGTCCGCCCGTACTGATCGAAGCGGTGGGCAATCCGACAGCCTTCCGCGCCTGTGTCGAATCTGCCGCCTTCGCCGGGCGAGTCGTCTACATCGGCTACGCCAAAGAACCGGTTGCCTATGAGACCAAGTACTTCGTGCAAAAGGAGCTCGACATCATGGGCTCGCGCAACGCGACTCCGGCGGACTTCGTCGCTGCCGGAGCCTGGCTCGCTCAGGATCCTTCGCGGGTCACCGCCCTGATCAGCCGGATCGTGCCCTTCACCGAGGCCGGCGCTGCCTTGGCCGCCTGGGACGCTGATCCCGGGTCCATCACCAAGATTCTCGTCGACTGCGCCTAACTACTTTCACCAGCGAGCATTCATGCGTCCGATCAATCGTTTCTGTCTCGACCACGACCTGCGCATTGCCAGCAATCCGGCGATCAGCCCGGATGCCTGCCTGGACTGGCCGGCGTTGTCAGCGGCCCTGATCAACGGAACCGTTTGCACCCTGCCGCAGAGTCGGATCGAGACCACACATGGGTCCTTCGAGCTGGCCATCGATGCGCGCGGTGACCATGCCTGGGTCGGTGGCACGGCTCCGCTGGCGGAGGGGGTCGCCCTGGCGGATGGCCGCCAGGCCTATCCGGCGAACTGGGAGAACCTTCTGGTGATGAAGAACCTCATTCAGGAGCACGACGCCGCCTCGACGGTTTTTCCGAGTACGGGCGGCGGCCTTGATCAACGTTCCCTCGGCGTCGGAGCGCGTTTTACCACCTTGCATTGGCCGGCGGTCGAATGGGCCATGGCGCACCTCGGCATCAGCCTGGTCGCCAATCAGAACAGCATCCCGCGCGAACTCGTCTATGACGTCGACGCCATGCTTGCCGGCCGACTCGACAGCGTGCCCTTCCCATTCATCGGCTGCCATGTCCCCGAAGGCCACCAGGGCCAGAGCGTGCAGGGGATGAGCCATCTGGCGGTACTGTCGAAGCTGGCAACGGGTTTTCACCTTCGTCGCATCCCTTGGGGCTTCAACGCTGACCACCAGCCCATCGGTGGACGGTTCGACGCCCGCGAAGATGCCTTGGTCGAGGGTGCCATTCTGGCCAGTTCGATCACCTTTGATCTTTCGCCTGAACTTACGGCGACCGTGGCTCCGGCTGATCCGGAGGGCTGGGTCCGAGCCCGCGTGCCGGCTGCGATGATCGCCGCCGTGCGCGCCCGGACCGCCGCCGCCGGTGTGGTTCTTGAGCAGGCCCAGCTCGCCGTTCTCCTTGCTCAGGTGTGGCCGGCGATGATGAAGTTTCAGCGTCGTGACCGGCTTTATGCTGCTAACCGCGCTCGCGCTTTCACCACTGCCGTCGGACGAGCTTATGTGCGCGAGCTGTCGATCGACGAGCTGCCCGGCCTGACGAGTCGCGAGACCCTGGCGACCATGCTCGCCCTGTGCGAAGTCCTCGACCTGCGGGTCCAGTACGTTGCTCCCGCCTTCGGCTTCCAGAAGAATTTCCCCTTCGCCGACCAGCTCGAGTTGGAACGCCGCATCAGTGCCGCCTGGGACGTATGCAAGGCCTTCGATGTCTCGATCGGCTTCCACAGCGGCTCGGGCAAGTCAGCCGAAAACTACCGTCTTGCCGGCCGCATCACCGGCAGCCGTCTCGAGATCAAGACCAGTGGCCGCTACACCTATGAGATGGGCCGGGCCCTGCAGGCCTCGCCGGATCCGGGCGACCAAGCCCTGTGGCGTTCTTGGTACGACTTCACCCGCGAGCTCGCCGTGGCCGGGGCCTTCAGCAGTGATGCCACCGAGCAGCGCCATGCCCGGCAGTTCATCGTCCACGCCCTGGATCGTGAACAGCGTCCGAATGCGGTTTTCGCTGACGCGGTAACCTGCGCTGCGGCGCTGGCCGCCCTGCAGCCAGATCCCAACCACATGTTCTGGTTCGAATACAATTTTCTCTTCGTTCTCGCCGCCGGCGGCGTCGCCCACAAGCACGCCCTGGGCGACCACAGCCCGGCCGGCTACCGGCAGCGGGCGCGCTTCTACGGTATCAGTCCAGCCGGCCGTCTGGCCTATGCCCGCAACGTCGTGCGCTATCTTGCCTTCCTCGCCGAGACCACCGGTCTGGCCGACTTCGGGACCTGCCGCGAGGTCATCGAGCGGGTGGAGAGCTTGTCGAGTATCGAAGCCCTGCATGCCGATATTGCTCCATCTGTGGGAAGGATGAGCAGTAAATGTTGACAAAAACATCATCTACTAAGAATTGTTCTCCAAGAGCATGCCTCCTCGTCTGCCAGCCGGCAGTACGGCGAAACTTGGATCGTCCTTTATGCCCAGGCCTGCGAAGCCATCCCCTCCGGTCCCGTCGGACCGTCCGCGTAATGCTCCGGTGACCCTCCGTCAGGTCGCCGAAGCGGTCGGTTTAAGCATCGCCTCGGTGTCCTGTGCCTTTAACGGTAAAAGCAAAGTTTCAGCCGCGAACCGTGAACGCATCCTGTCGACGGCAAAGGCCTTAGGATACCGTCCCAACCTGCTGGTGCGGGCCATGCAGTCCGGGGTCTCCGGCAATATCGGTGTCGTGGTTTCCAGCACGGGTGAATTCAGCCGCGCCCTGATCAATGGCGTCTGCACCCAGCTCAGTGCTGCCGGGATCGTACCAGTACTGCATTGGTCGCGCCCCAGCCTCTTGTTGGATCCAGAACGCGAGGCTCAGGCCGAGCGCGTGGTGCTCGATAAGCTGCTCCAGCACCGCGTCGACGGCATCATCCTGGCTCCGGCCTATGACGAAGTGCTGCAGCATCATTTCGCGGAAGTATGGCGTCGCGGCCTGCCCCTGGTCTCCATCGACCGCGTGCTGCCTCGCGTCACTTGCGACTCGGTCTCGACCGACGATGTCCGCGGTGGCCGTCTGGCCGCCGAGCACCTCCTCTCCTTGGGGCATCGTCATGTGACGCAGCTCGCCGGCGAGCTGCGCTACGGTAGTTATGCCCGTCGAGCCGAGTCCTTTGCGGCGACGATCACCGCCGGCGGTGGCACGTGCCGTACGATCGAGGTCCTCAATGCCGATCATCCCCAGCTGGTCTCCATCGCTAAGCGCCTGCTCGAGCCACCGCGACCAGCAGCGGTATTTCTCGGATCGGACGAGTTTGCGCCGGCGGTGTATCAGGTCGCCGACGAGCTTGGCTTGACCATTCCTGAGCAGCTCACGGTGCTCGGTTATGCTGGATTGGAGATTGGGGCCTGGCTGCAGCCCCCGCTGAGCACCGTGCAGCAGGATCCCATCGCCATGGGCGCTAGGGCCGCCGAATTGCTCATTGAAGCAATCCGCGATCCCAATCTGCGGGCCAAGCCCCGTCGTGAGACTCATGAGCCGCGGTTGTTGCTGCGTGGATCGACCGCCGCCCCTGTGATTCAGGAGTCTCGACGTGGGTAATGTCGCATCACCCAAACCCAAGCGCATCCGCCACGCGACGGCGTTGCAGCGGGTCACTCTCGGGCAGATCGCCGCGGCCTGCGGCTTGCCATTGATGACGGTGTCACGGGCGATCCGCGGCAAGACCAAGGAAGTGAACGCCCAGGATCTGCGGCTGGCGGTTGAAACCGCCGAGCGACTTGGCTATCGGCTCAACCTGATGAATCGTGCCCTGCGCACCGGTCGCCGTCAGTTGTTTGGCGTGCTGATGCCGCCTTTAGATGCCTACCTGCATGATCTACTGACCGGTATCCATGATGCTAGCGCTGCTGATGATGTCCTTTGCTGCGTGCGTTTGGTTGCTCCGTGTAAGGACCTGGCCTTGGCCTACCGCGCCGCGCTCCTTGAGCTCTCGGATCGTCAGGTCGATGGTCTCGTAATCGTGCTGCCGCAGGACTACGGGTCGCTAGCGATCGAGCTGCAGGAGATCTGCGCAGAACGTGCCCTGCCTGTGGTCATGATTGGTGCATTGCCTGCGTCTGCAGCGTCCGGCGCCTGGGTCAGTATTGATCAGACGGCTGGAGTTCAGGCCCTGGTGGCCCGGCTCAAGAGCGAGGGCGTGCGTCAGCTCAGCGTGGTCACCTCAACCGATCTGTCTGCACGAAATATCCCGGCATTAGGCCTGCTAAGTGTTGCCTGCACGGATGCTGGCATCCTGGTCGTAAGCCATGATTTCGGAAGGGTGCCGCCGGGCTGGCGCCAACTTCTCGCGATGGTTGGTTGCGAGCCGACCACCGCCGTGGTGACGACGGTGGCGATGTGCACCTCATCATTGGCCGCCGCCCTGGCGCAGACACCAGGGCGTCTGCCGCTGGTGGTGGTGACGGCCGTCTCCGAACTGCCCTTCCAGGGGTGGCCCCTGTGGTTGCTTGAGGCCGATCCGACAGCCTGCGGCCGATCCGCTGCCATGACGCTGCTCGACCTCACTTACCATGCTGGTTTCGCGACCCGGATCAGCCATGTGGCGAGATTGCAGGTCGCCACCAGGAATGGCATACTGAATCACTTGTAGAAAGGTTGCCGATAGCTGGCTCGCAGTGTGGATCGCCCAGAGAGCCACCTGAATTTTCCGGCCCGATTTTACCAAGGGTAAGCGCCCAACGTTCCATCGTGGTCCAGATTCTTCATTTCCAGGTCACGCCGTACTCGGGTCGTCCTTCACGTCTATCCACTCGCTCTGCGGTCTTGGATCTGCCGGACGATACCTTCGCCATCGTCGGTCATCTATTTCCGACAGGCTCCTGGTGTCTCTTAGTACGTCGGTCGCACCAGCGAATCTGGTCGTAATTCCGCTATTCCATCGTCATGCGTCCATGTCTTGGCACAGTGCATCGAGCTCGGGTGTATCATCTGCAGCAGGTAAATTGGCGCATTTTAACCGTGGATTACATAAAAAAATGATAACAGTAAGTAATGCACAGATCTACGAATTCCCCGCGTGCTTGGTCGCATTGGCTGGCGGTTGCCGCCTCTCAGGATCCAGAGCGGCATCGCCTCGCCCGGGGCAGGTATCGATCGATTCTGCTGCTTATGGCCATGCTGATGGGGGGCGTCTTGCCGGCGGCGGATCTCTGGGTTGGTCCAGGAGGCTCTGATGCTGGTAGCGGACGAGGGGCCGCCAGCGCTCCGTACGCGACCATCTCGGCAGCCATCGCCGCCGGGAGGACCGCGGCTACCGCCGCCAATCCGGCAGTCATCCGCTTGCAGCCGGGCGTCTATCACCAATCGACGGTCACCGACGCCAGTAACATCGTGATCCTCGGGGCCGGATCGAGAGCAAGCATCATCAGCGGCTGCAACGAGTTGACGGGGTTGACCTGGGTGCGCAATACGGATGCATCTTTCGGAAACGGCAACTCCATCTACTACGCTGACCTTCCTGCATCGTGGGTGGATATGGGCGACGCGAACCAGTTCTTCCTCTCTGATGGGGCGGACTGGGCCATGATCCCCGAGGCCCGTCATCCCGCCATGGCGGCCGACCCAGCCGCGCCGGGCACCCTCAATCTAGCGATGCCAGCGAAGTTCCAGGCTGGGGTCAACGACCAGGTTCCCAAGCCGACGCTGGCCGATTTGGCCACGGGCACCTACAAGATCACCTTGAATCCAACGCTGTTTGGTTCCTATGCTACCAATCATTGGGTCGGGGCCCGGGTCTCAGTGGATGTCAACGGCTGGGTCCAGCATACCTTCGAGGTGATCGCCTCGACCCGCACGCAACTGACGCTCAAGGCCTTGGTGCCGCCGCAATCCTTGACCAAGGCTGATTGGGATAAATTCGGCCTGAACACCCGTTACGCGACGTTCCAGGCTAATGACACGCAGGTGATCAGCGGCGAATCGACCCCGCTGTTCACCGGTCGCTTCCTGGTCGACAAGCTGCCCATATCCAAAAACGACACGTTCTTCGTCTACCGCCACAAGGCCGCCATCGATCAACCGAATCACTGGTTCCTGGGGGCGAACCGGCGATTCTACCTGTCGCTTGCTGCCGGGGCGACAACCAACGGGTTGCGCCTGTGGGCCAAACAGCGCGCTTTGGGGTTCGATCTTTCGGGCCGGCAGGTCCAGATCCGCAATCTGGGCATGCATGGCTGCGCGGTGCGTACCTCCGAAAATAGTCAGGGTATCGTTCTGCAGGACATCGAGGCCCGCTACATCGCCCATTATACCGATAAGGCCGCCACCGTCACGGAGGCCAAGAGCCAGTTCATGAGCAGTGAACCCTGGAGAGCTTCCAACGCCAATGCCAAGGAGGCTGGTTGGGGCTGGATGATCGGCGGCGATGGCAATACGATGGACTCGTGCCACATCGGGTGGAGCGCCGGTCATGGCGTCGTGCTCAGCGGCAACAACAACACGGTCAGTCGCTGCCTGATCCATGACATCGGCTATACCAACAATGATGGTGCCGGAGTGGCCACCATGCGCGAAAATATCCGAACGCCCTTTCCGTCTTGGGCCACATCCACCCCCGGGGCACTGCATTACCAGTCGGCCCTCAACATGCGTATTATCGGGAACACCATCTACCGCGGTGGTCGTGCCCTGATCCTCTTCCGCGATGCGGCAGGCATCGACATCTCGTATAACGAACTGTGGCACGCCACCACCCAGGGGCGCGACACAGCCGCGATCTACACCTGGGGTGGCTTCGACGACAGCTCCAACGTCTATCTGCGTTCCGACGTGGCCACGGCTGGCGTATCCTACCGCCATCGCATCCACCATAATTACATCCATGATGTCTACCCGACCACCAGGATGACTTCAGGATGGATGCACACCGACGCGGTGTATCTGGATGGCTTCAGCCTCAACTGCGACGTCTACCGCAACCTGGTACGCGGTATCGGGGGTGTCGATATTCGTTATGGTATGGAGGCGAACGATCACACCTCTGGGCATCGCTTCTTCAACAATACTATCTTGACCGGCACATCTCCGGCATCCCAGGCGTTCTTGGTCAATACCGGAAGTTACGGGATCAGTTTTTTCAACAATCTGCACGACGGCTCGGTGTACTTCGCGGCCCCCGCTGCGGGTCGGCAGAGCCATATTTACGCCAATAACGGTATCCCCACGTCCAGTTTGGGCGCGATATTCAAGAAAGAATCGACCAAGCCGGATACAGCGAATAATATCCTGTATGGCAGCGCCACAGCATTCGCCGGGCAAATCACCGGCACTGGCCTGTTGACCACGGCTACCACCTCCCGGGCGATCAATTCGGGCAGGGATAACACCGGACCTGATGGCTGGATCGATACCGAGAAGGTCAATGCTCCAGACATCGGCGCCTATGAGTTACAGGCTACTTCAACCTACCGGATAGGCGCCCAGGCCCTGGTTTCCGAGCCTTCGGTCGTGGAACTCGCCGAAGGTGGTTCCACCCAGGTATCCCTGCGTCTAGCGATGAAGCCTGCTGCCAACGTCGTGGTGGCCATAGCCAAGGCCACGGGCGGATCTGCTGACCTGTCGGCGAGTCTTGACACCCTCACCTTTACCACGACCAACTGGAATACTCCGCAGATCATCACCATCTCGGCGGCCCCGGATGCGGATATCAGCAACGGAGCCGCCAGATTCACCTGCACTGCCAGCGGGCTGGATGTCGAAAGCATCCAGGCTACTTCCACCGATGAAGATCACGTAGCGTTGATGCTCAGCGCCAACGCCGTCCTGGTGCCAGAAGGCGGATCGACGGGCATCACCGTGCGGCTCGGTCATCAACCGACCGCGACGGTTGCCGTGTCCTTGAGCAAGAGCGGTGGTGACGCGGATCTGATGACGGCCACCGGTTCACTGACGTTCACATCAGCCAACTGGAATATCCCCCAGGCCGTGAGCATCAGCGCCGCCCAGGACATCGATGTTCTCAGCGGTACAGCGACCTTCACCCTTGCCGCCGCGGGTCTGTCCCCAGAGGTGATCACCGCCACCGAGCAGGAGGATGATGTTCTTGCCTTGGTGACATCGGCCCTGGCCATCACTGCACCCGAAGGCAGCACCGGATCGTTCAACGTGCGCCTGTCGCATCAGCCAACAGCAATCGTGAACGTGGCCGTGGCCAAGGTTGTGGGGGGTGATGCGGATCTGACCATCCCGATGACCTCCCTGGTCTTCACTGCCGCCACCTGGTCGACAGCTCAGACGGTCACGGTGTCGGCTGCCCAGGATGTTGACCTCGCCAACGGTACCGCATCGTTCAGCTGCACAGCTACCGGCGTGGTCCCGCAGACGGTGGCCGTGACCGAGGTCGACGATGACCACCAGGCCCTCGTGCTAGGATCACCCGACCTCACGGTGATTGAGGGGTCGTCGGGGACGCTCTCCCTCAGATTATCCAACCAGCCTGCGGCCGACGTGGTGGTGACGGTGTCCAAGGCCATCGGCGGCGACCCCAGCGTGACCCTGACGCCCGCAAGCCTCAGCTTCACCGCGGCAAACTGGTCCACGCCCCAGGCCGTGCGGGTCTCCGCCGCTGAAGACGACCATGTGACGGACGGAACCGCTGCGGTATCGTTCACCGCAGCCGCCATCGCCAGCGTGGTTGCGACGGTCACGGTCAAGGACAATGATCAGATGCGGATCCTCGCCTCTTCGACGACGGTCACGGTCGCCG
Source organism: Planctomycetota bacterium (assembly GCA_044353645.1). Lineage (GTDB taxonomy): Bacteria > Planctomycetota > UBA11346 > UBA11346 > UBA11346 > CAIUVD01. The sequence continues at coordinate 13,707 of JBILBP010000006.1, forward strand.
AAGGATCCACCGGCACCATCGCCATCCGGCTGTCCAACCAGCCTGCCGCCAACGTGCAGGTGACGGTCGCTAAGAATGCGGGTGGCGATGCCGACCTGACTATCTCGGCCTCTACCTCGGCCTCTATCCCGGCCTCCATCCTGACCTTCACGACCGCGGACTGGATGACCCCGAAGCTGGTCACGGTTACGGCTGCCCAGGACGACGATGCTGTCGCTGGCACGGCTGTCTTCACGTGCACCTCGACGGCCCTGACCAGCCTGCAGGTGACGGTCAGTGAACTGGACGATGATACGGTTGCACCGCTCTTCTCGACCACTTCGCTCCCTGTTCCCGAAGGGGGGACGGCGGCTTTGACCGTCAGGCTGGCGGCCCGTCCGGCAACCTCCGTGACGGTATCGCTGGCGATGATCGCGGGTGGAGATGCCGATTTGACTGTTACCACGCCGACCCTGACCTTCGCCCCCGACGCCTGGAACACGCCCATGTCCGTGACGCTGGCTGCCGCCGAGGATGCTGATGAAGCCAATGGCAGGGCAACCTGTCAGGCCTCAGTCACCGGCCGGTTATCGACCGTCGTGGTTCGGGAGATCGACAATGATGCGCTGGGTCCGATCCTATCGTTGGACGGCCCGGTCTTAGTTCCGGAAGGCGGCGCGGTCACCGGGACGGTGATGCTGTCCGTGGCTCCTCCCGGACCCGTGAGCGTGACCGTCGTCAAGGTGGCCGGCGGAGACGGTGATATGACCTCCTCAGTCGCTTCGATCGCATTCACCGCATCGGATTGGAATACGCCCAAGGTCTTCATTATCCGCGCCGCCGAGGATGGCGACAGTGTCGACGGCGCCGCCCGCTTCACCTTCACGCTGGGCTCCAAAGCGGAAGTCCTCGACGTTTCCGAGGCTGACAATGATGTCATCCGTCCGGTCGTCACCCCGGCGACGACGGTGGTGGTTCCCGAGGGCGACGAACGTAACCTCCAGGTTCGGCTGTCGGCCCCGCCCGCAGGCCAGACCACCGTGACCGTCACCAGGTTTGCGGGAGGCGATACCGATCTGACCTCAGCGACGGCGGCGTTGGTATTCACGGCCAGCACCTGGTCGACGGTGCAGACCGTTGCCCTGCGCGCCGCCGAGGATGTCGATGTCGTCGAGGGTTCGGCTGTGTTCGCCTTCGCCATCGGCACCCAGACGGTGAATGTCACGGTGCGTGAACAGGAAAACGACGTTGTCGCCCCGAGGTTTGCGGTTGCTGGGCCGCTGCGCATTCCCGAAAACGGCCAGATGCCGGTAGCGGTGGTCCTGAGCGCCCAGCCGTTGGCGACCACGGTGGTTGCCTTGGCCATGGCCAGTGGCGGCGATACCGATCTGTCGGTGACGCCATCCGCCATCACCTTCACGGTCGACCATTGGAATGTCCCCCAGGAAGTCATAATCCACGCCGCTGCCGACGACGATGCCGCTGACGGTACCGCCATCCTGGTCGCCACCGTCGCCCGCGAATCCGCATCGCTGTCCGGCATCGAGACTGACGACGACGAGATCGTGCCCGTGCTCAGCGGGATTCCCTCCGGCATCGCTGAAGGAACCACCAGTTCGATCCTCGTGCGCCTGAGCGCCCGTCCGGCAGTCAATGTCACCGTCAGCACGTCCCGAGATGCCGGTGGCGACACGGATCTCGTCCCATCCGCTGTTCCGCTGGTATTCACTTCGGCTAATTGGCAGGTGCCTCAGGTCCTGTCTATCACGGCCATGGCTGACGACGACGCCGAGTCCGGGTCGGCCAGCTTCACCATCACGGCCGAGGGCCGCACGGTCGGATGCACTCTGACCGAGATTGACGACGACCAAGTCGGGCCGCGGGTGTCCCCGGGTGCGACGTTGGTCGTGGCTGAAGGCATGCAGTCGGAAATCCTGGTCCGCCTCTCCGCCCGGCCGACTGCGGACGTCGTCATGACCGCTGTCCTGTCGCCCGGCGGCGATCCGGATTTGACCCTGAGCACCGACGAACTGGTATTCACGCCAGCCGATTGGGACCAGCAGCAGGTACTCCAGGTCGCGGCAGACATGGACATCGATCGTCTTGACGGCACCTCGGTCTGTACTCTTGCCGTGGCTAAGATCAGCCTGGCGGTGCAACTCCAGGAGCGAGATGCCGACAAGGTCGCCATCTCCCTGGTGCTCCGCGACGACATCGTGGCACCCGGCCAGGCAACAGCAGGAACGATCAGCCTATGGTCGCAGCCGGCTGGTCCGGTGACGGTTACCCTGCAGGTGACCGGCGGCACCTGCTCTCCGGGGTCGATTATCTTTACGGCTTCAGACTGGGATCAGCCACGATCCGTGGACGTGATTGCTGACCACGTGGCGGAAGTACTGACGGTTACCGCGACCGCCCCCGGCTGGACTTCGAACCAAGCCACGGCGATGGTGACGGTGAGCGGAGGTGATTCCACCGGATCGCCAGACGCGAACACCAAAGTCGAGTCAAGCACCGGTGGTTGCGGGGCCGGTGGTGGCCTCGCCCTGCTGCTCGGACTCGTCGGTTGTGGTCTCTGCTGGCGTCGTCTGCGCGCATGAGGGGGTCCGCGATCCGCCTGCCGGTCATCCCCGCCAACGAGCGTCCAGGATGCCTGTTCCATTGGTCCTCGCCGTCCTCCATGGAGGACGCCATCAACGTCACCGTAGTCCGCAAGCCCACTTTCGACGTCACCCACAACGATCGACAGCTATTCCCAGACAGCTATTCCTAGACAGCTATTCCCAGACAGTAAAAGGTGTGAAATAGGACTGCCGGCCGACAAGACGTGGGCACTCGGGACTGAGGAGGCGTTAGTAGGTATGTCATGAAGCCGTGCTATCAGGCCCCTGTCGGAGATCAGCCGACGGGGATGGTGACATGTATCGCTGGGCAGATCGAGCCGGAGGAGTGCGCCAAATAGTAGCGCTAGGTGCACATTCCGACTGCGCCGAAGATGCCCGTCTAGATCGAGTCAGTCGTGCTGGCTCCTTGTCCGGCAGGCTTATGGGGCTGAGGAGAATACGTGCTTGTGCCCGACAGCTAAGCGGATGTCATCCGGTCTATGCTAAAGGATGAAGCTGAGATTGTGGTCCGTTCGGGTGATGGCGGCAATGGGGCCGTTTCATTTTGGCGTGAGAAGTACATACCCGAAGGTGGACCGGATGGTGGCGATGGCGGTGTCGGTGGCGACGTCATCATGGAAGCCAGCCAGCATCTCAACACGCTGCTGATGTTCTATCGCCGTCATCATTGGAAAGCCGAGCACGGCGCCAAGGGCATTGGCGGCAATTGCTCGGGCAAATCCGGCGAAGACCTCGTCGTGCAGGTTCCCTGTGGGACCATCGTGCGGCTCAAGGAGACCGGTGAGATCCTCGCCGACCTCACCCGCCATGGGCAACGTTTCACGGTCGCCGCCGGTGGCCGTGGCGGACGCGGCAACAGCCGCTTCAAATCGTCAACCAACCAGACGCCGATGCAGTCCACTCCCGGTGGTCGCGGGACGGAGCTGTTGCTCGCTTTGGAGCTCAAGCTGATCGCCGATGTCGGCATCATCGGCTTCCCCAATGCCGGTAAGAGTACCCTGTTGTCGCGCTTATCGCATGCCAAGCCGAAGATCGCCGCGTATCAGTTCACCACCCTCGAGCCGCAGCTCGGCGTCATCGAACGCGATGACCGCACCCTGGTGCTGGCGGACATCCCCGGACTTATCGAAGGCGCCGCCGAAGGCCGCGGCCTCGGCCATCAATTCCTGCGCCACGTCGAGCGCTGCCCAGTGCTGTTGCACCTCGTCGATGGCAGCGACGGGACGATGACCGAGCTCAAGAAGCGCATCCAGGTGCTCAATCGTGAGCTCAAACGCTATACCCCGGAACTGGCTGAAAAACGCCAGCTGGTGGTGCTGAACAAGATCGACAGCCGCCCGGACCTCGATGAACTGGCGGTGAAGCTCGCCAAGTCGATCAAAGCCGAGGTCATGTGCATCAGCGGGGTCAGCGGGCAGGGTATCCAGGAGCTCGCCAACCGTCTGCTGCAGTTGGTCCCGCCGGCTGGCGAGTAACCGTTCCTGAAATCTTTTTTTTCTGCAGCAAAGAGGCTCATGAATATTCGCGACGTGCTCAACGCGATGGTGCAATTACGCTCCTCCGACTTGTTTCTCAAAGTCGGGAGCCCGCCGCGCGTGCGCGTCGATGGTGCCGTGCGCCAGCTCGGCACGGTGGCCATGAGCCGCGAGGATATGCGCGATGCCTTCACCTTGATCGTCGATCCGCATGCCGCTGAGACCTTCAAGAAGAACCACGAGTGCGACAGCGCCTTCGAAGATCCCGAGATCGGTCGTTTCCGCGTCAATGCCTTCATGCAGCGCGGCAATATCGGCATCGTCCTGCGCCACGTACGCGGCGAGATTCCTAACTTCAAGGATCTTGGCCTGCCCATCGAGACCTTCGAGCGCTTATCCCTGCTCAAGCGCGGCCTGGTGCTGGTCACCGGCAACACCGGCTCCGGCAAGTCGACGACCCTGGCCTCGATCATCAGCTACATGAATGCCAACGTGAACCGGCATATCATTACGGTCGAGGATCCGATCGAATACAGCTACATCGATGATCGCTGCCTGATCAATCAGCGCGAAGTCGGCATCGATACCCGCGATTTCAAAAGTGCTTTGCGCAATGCCATGCGCGAAGCGCCCGACGTCATTCTCATCGGTGAAATGCGCGATGCCGAGACGGTCAACGCCGCCATCGACGCCGCCGAGACCGGCCATCTGGTGCTCTCGACGCTGCATACCATCAATGCCCAGCAGACCATGGAACGCGTCATCAACTTCTTCCCGCCGTTCCAGCACACGCTGATCCGCATGCAGCTGTCGCTGGTGTTTCAGGCGGTCATCAGCCAGCGGCTGATCCCGCGCAAGGATTCAGCCGGGCGTTGTCCGGCACTCGAGCTCATGGTCGCCACCCCGACCATCAAGCAGATGATCGAGGAGGGCCGTACACCGGAACTCTCGACGGCGATTCGCGACAGCGAGCACTTCGGCTGCATGAGCTTCAACCAATCGCTGTACCGGCTCTTCGAGAAGGGCCACATCTCCCGCGAGGACGCCTTGGCCAACAGCGACAATCCCGATGAGATGGAAATGCTCTTCCGTGGCATCCAGCGAGGCTCATCGTCGCAGCTCATGCCAGCCCAGAAGAAATAAGTTTTCAGCCCTAAACTCCGTCATTATCCAAGAGGATCGTCATGCCGCTCGTCATCAAGCCCGGTCACAAACTCCTCATGATCGGCGACTCGGTCACCGACTGTGAGCGCGCCCGCCCGATCGGTGAAGGATTGTTCGGCGCGATCGGCAAGGGCTATGTGCAGTACGTTGATGGCCTGCTCAGCACCGCTTATCCAGCCCATCAGATCCGGGTGGTCAATGTCGGCCTCAACGGCAATACCGTCCTCGATCTCAAGCAGCGCTGGCAGACCGACGTCATCGCCCAGAAACCCGATTGGGTGTCGATCATGATCGGCATCAACGACGTCTGGCGGCAATTCGATCTGCCACGCCAGCACGAGAGCCATGTCCTGCCCGCTGTCTACGCCAAGACCCTTGAGCAGCTGGTGACCCAGACCCGGCCCAAGGTCGCCGGTCTGGTCTTGATGACCCCATTCTACATCGAGCCCAATCCCGCCGACGCGATGCGCGAACGGATGGATGAATATGGCGAGATCGTCCGCCAGATCGCCAAGAAGCATCGCCTGCGACTGGTCGATACCCAGGCGGCCTTCAACCGCCTGCTCGAACATACGCATTCAGCGGCGATCGCCTGGGATCGAGTCCATCCCAATCATATCGGCCACCAGGCTCTCGCCCGGGCTTTCCTTGAGACGGTGGGCTACGATTGGAGCGGCGCCTGAGGCCACCTCGCCACCTCGCCACCTCGCTAAAAGCCGGCGGCCAGTGAGAGCTGTGCTGGCTCAACGGTTGAGCTGGCGCTTGGCGGCTTCCCACAGCAGCCGGTAGGGCGCCGCGGGATCCGGGCCTTCTTCACCGAGGTGTTCATCAGCGGACTCGGCGGCGGCGGCGAACAGTTCCGCAAGGCAGGCCGGTTGGTGGTCGTCCCAGGGGCCGTTGGCGGTGGCGAGCGAATGCACTGGCCAGGCCCGCCAACGGGCCGCCAGTTCCTCAGGATGATCCTCAGGCAGGAGCAGGGCGCAGAGCTGCCGTCCGAGTTCCCGGCGCAGTTCGCGATCGAGTTGTTCGGGCTGGGTGATGCGCAGCCACAGCCACGCCAGCCAGGCCTGCTTGGCCAAGCCGCGGTGCAGGGGGTCGAGGGTCTCGTATTCGGCGAAATACAAGCGCACCGCGCCGGTCGCCGCACGCACGGTATTAGCGGTTACGCAGTGCAGGCGGAAGCCCTCGCTGGCGGCGGCGCGATAGGCCGCGCGCGCTTGGCTGGGATTGCGCCGACGTTCCTGCAACACGCCCTGATCGTAGCCGGCGGTGACCGCGGCCTCGTGATCGCCGTGGCGCTCGACGCCCTGCAGGCAGCTCAGGAAATAACGGCTGGCGGCGGCGGCATCGTCAAAGTCGTCGGCGGCCATGCTGCCGAGTGCGACCAAGAACCGGCCCCACTGCGGAACCGCCGGGGGTACCGCCGCGAGCTGGTGGTATAGTTCCTCGCCGCGCGCGTAGAGCTGCATCGGCGCCGCCGAGCGCTGCGCGTGCACCTGTAGGAAGGCTTCGAGCAGAGCGATCGGATCAGCGTCGGGGAGCGTCATGAGTGCATGGTGCTACGAGTTCAACGCTGGCCAGCGGCAGCAAGCAACCTATCATCCGCGCCGTCGTATGCGCTCTCTCATCCTCGCTTTGATCTCCTTTTCCGTCGCTGTGCCGGGTACGGCCGCCGAAAGCGAGTCGCTCGCCGGTCTTCGCGAGGATCTGCGCGCCGCCAACGACGCCCGCTCGCAGCAGGGGATCGAGGTCGCCGCTTGGCGCGCCGAAGGCGAGCGCCTGGGCGTGACTCTCGACAGTGTGCAGGCGGAAGTGAAACGTGCGCAGCAGGAGCTCACTGCCATCGAGAGCGAGCGTGACGCGCTGCGTCGCGAGCAGCAGCAGCTGCTGGCCGGTGACGACGCAGCGGTACGGCAAGCCCTTGCCGTGGTCACCGCCGCCACGCGCGGCAAGCTTCAGGCCGTGGCGCAGACCTTGCCGCCGGGAGCCATCATCGTTCCCGCCGATGACTCGTTGGAAGCGCTGCTCAAGGCCAGCGAGCTCACGCAACGGGCCTTGGCGCAGATCACGGTCGATCTCCTTGCCGGTCATCGCCAGGGCGATCCTCCGGAGCAGAAGACCGCCGTGCGCGTCCTGCGCGCCGGCAATCTGGCGTGGTGGATGGCGCTCGGGGATGGGGAATGCGGTACGGCGACCATGCGCGGTGGCCGCCTCGAACTGACGCCGCTTTCTGATCAGCGAGCCGGCGAGGAAATCCGCCGGGCGATGGCCTTGGCCGAGGGCCGTACTGACGGTCGCGACCGCAGCGAGCCGGTGGTCTTGCCACGGAGCACGCCATGAGCTGCCGGTGCATGGCCCTGTTGTTCGTCACCCTTTTCGCCAGTTGGTTGGGTGCCGCCGAAATCGATGTCCGTCAGGCCGCCGACAACGCCCGTAAGCTTGCTGAAACCGCCTTGGCCGGTGAGCGCACCCGCATCATCGAGGAGCGCAGTGCGCAGGTGGCCCGACTCAATGAGGCGGTGCGCACCTTGGCCGCGACCCGTGAGCGCCTGCTCGCAGCCCAGGCCGAGGTCGAGCAGCTGCGTAACACGCTGGTCGGCGCCCGCACCGTCCAGGCCGCCAAGGCCCAGCTGCTCGAGCAGCAGCTTACGCGGGCGGCCGCGCTCCTGCACCTCGAGCTTGCCGGACTCGCCCCCGGCGAGCGTGTGCAGGCGGTCACCACCGCCGTGGCGGCGCTGCCCGACACCGTGCAGGCCCAGGCGCAGGTGCGCGTCGCGCCGGAGACGATCCAGGATCGTAACGGTGCGACGGTGACCGTGCCGGTGATGCGCATCGCTACGGCGCGGGCGCTGGCCGGTGGAGATACCCCGGCCACGCGCGGAGCCCTCACCGCCAAGGGCGGGCTGTCGTTGATCGCCGGTCCGCCCTTGCCGGCGCACGTCGAAGCGGCCCTGGCCGATCCTGCATCCGTGGTCATCGATGTCGCCGGCACCTGGGCCACCCAGCCGCCGGTCGTCAGACGGACGCTGGGCGAATGGATCGCGGGCGGGCGCCTGTTCATCTGGCCAATCCTGGGCGTCGGCGTGCTCGGCCTGCTCATCGCCAGTACGCGCAGCTTAGCCTTGGCGCGCCTGCCCCTGGCGCGCACGCGCATCGATGCCGTGCTGGCGTGGATGGCCGGCGATCGCAGCGCAGCGGCCCCGATCGATGCGCAGTCCGCGCAGCCGTTGGAGCGCATCCTCGCGGTCGGCGTCGCCACCGTCGGCCTGGCGCGGGCCGAGCGCGAAGCCGCCTTGGATCGCGCCGTGCTCAGCGAAGCCCCGCCCCTGCAGCGCGGTCTGGCCTTGCTGCTGCTACTGGCCTCGATCGCCCCGCTGCTCGGCCTGCTCGGCACGGTCACCGGCATGATCGATTTCTTCACCGTGATCGGCGCGCAGGGATCCGGCAATGCCCGCTCGTTGTCGGGGGGAATTTCGGAAGCCCTGATCACGACTCAGGCGGGGATGTTCGTCGCCGTGCCGCTGCTGGTGGCGCACGCCCTGCTGAGCCGCGCCGCCGAACGGCGGATCCTGCTGCTCGAAGAAGCTGCCAGCGGCCTGCTGGGCACCGCCGCTCTTGAAGGCGAGGGCTCGTGAATCTCCTCGCCGCCCTCGGTCATGGCGATGGCGCCCTGCTGTTGATGGCGCTGACCTCGTTGACGCTCTATGCCCTGCTTGGGCATCGCACCTGGATACTGTGGGGATCTGCAGCTGCGGTGGTCGAGCCGGCGGCAGGCCTGGGGGTCATCCGCGCCCTCATCGCCGCCCTGCCGCTCCTGGGTTTGCTGGCCAGCGTCGGCGGCATCTCGGAGACCTTCCACCTGCTCTCGCTGAGCCAGGGCGACCAGGTCTCGCGCACCGCCAGCCAGGGCATCGGCTTGGCGCTGCATGCCACCCAGGCCGGTCTGGTGGCGGCGATCCCGGCCCTGGTCTGGGAGCGCCTCATCGATCGCCGGGCGACCGAGCTGACCCGCAATGCGGCCTGGAGCAGCGAATGAGGAGCAGCGAATGAGGCGCCGCCGGATGTGGTCGGCACATCGCCCGGTCGAGCTCAACGTCATCCCGTTGATCGACGTGGTCTTCTTCCTGCTGGTCTTCTACGTCATCTCGACCTCGTTCACGCCCGAAAGCGCGGTGACGGTCGAGCGCCCGCAGAGCACCCAGGCGAGCACGTCTGAGAGTCCGAGTCTGCAGGTGGCGGTCACCGTTGATGACGAGGTCATCATCGCCGGCCAGAGCCTGGCCACGGCGCAGGTGGCGGCGGCAGTAGGCACGGAACTCGCCCGCCTCGGCACCACCCGGGTGGTGGTGGTGGCCGATCGGCGCGTGCCCACGGGAACCTTGCTGTCGGTGATGGATGCCTGCAGCGCGGGCGGCGCGAGCAGCGTCGATGTCGCGGCCACGCTCTCCCCCGCGGGCGGCCCATGAGCGCGGCGACGGCGACGCGTCGGAGGGACATGACCGGGATCATCGTGGCAGTGGCGACGACGCTGCTGATGAACGGTCTGTTGCTGGTCGTGCTGATGCTGCTCGATCGCCCGCGGCCGGCACCTCCGCCAACGCCGCTGCCGCGGCATCGCCTCGCGAGCCCACCGCCCATCACCGCGCCGCCGGTGGTCAATCTACCGGCGAAGGTCACCACGCCCGCCCCTGCATCTGCTTCGCCGCCGCTGGCGCCGCCGACGGCCTCGCTGCCGGCCTTGGCGTTATCGTCCACCGCCAGCGCGGCGATGCTGTCGATGCTGTCGATACCGGAATTGCCGATGATCGACGCCGCCCGTCCGATCCTCATGCCGACGGTGGCGGCGGCGGGCAACGAGGCGGGGGGCGCGCAGTCGGGAGTCCCCGCCGCCAGTATCGGCAGCATGGTCGTGGATCAGCAGCCGGTGCTGATCAATGGCTTCGACCTCGAGCGTTTCTATCCGCGCACCGCCCGTCTGCGAGGTGTCGGAGGGATCTCGTCGATGCGTCTGGGAATCAGCTCGGAAGGCAAGGTCACGGCGATATCGATCATCACCAGCGATCCTCCGGGCGTGTTCGATGGCGCGGCGCAGGCCGTGTGCAAGACGCTGCGCTTTACCCCGGCCCTGGTCCAAGGTCGGCCGGTGGCCTGCGTGTACACGTTAACTATCAATTGGGTAACGCCTCGGTGATGAAAATCTTCATGTCTGCGAGTCTGATGCTGTCGGCGATGGTCGCGCTGCCAGCGGTCGAAGCCGCCACGCCGCCGCCGGTGCGCGTGCCGTTAGCGGTCGCCTTGCTGCTTAACCAGGTCCGCAACGAGGTCGATGCGCAGAAGGCCGAAGCGCTGCTGCGGGACTATCAGGGTCCGGCTCATGCGTTGGTGTCCTTGGCCTTGGGCAGTGCTTGTCTACAGCAGGCCAGCCTGCATCAGGCCGAGGGCGCCTCGGCGGCCGAGCGTGGCGCACTGCTGACGCGTGCCGAGGCGGCCTTCACCGCCGCCGCGCAGCTGGACCCCACCCTACTCGTGGCCCACTTGGGAATCGCGCGTTGCGCCAGCGCCCGCGGCGATTGGCGGGCGGCGGTGGCCGCCTGCGCGATCGCCGTGCCGGTGGCCAGCGCCAGTGCCGGCGACCTCGCCCTCTATGTCGATTGCGCGATCCGCGCCGGTGATGCGCGGCTGGCCACGACCCTGGTGACCCAGGGCATCACGCG
>JBILBP010000112.1:0-7860 GCA_044353645.1 Planctomycetota bacterium
CACCTGCACGACCTCGGGCTGCGCAAGGTCAGCAAGAAGGCCGAGGACGACCTCGATCGCCGGCGCTTCGCCGCTGGCCCCGAGTCCGCGCACCGCCCCCACCGCCAGACGATGGTTCCAGCTCGGGCGATCGAGGCGCTGACCGAGGACGCTGGTAGCCTCAGGTTGTTCAAGAGCTCCCCGCGCCGCCAGCAATTCGCCGGCGGTACAGCCGCTGGCACTGGCGTCGGCCCAGGCCACCAACTGCTCGGCAATGGCGGGGCTCTGCGGCAGACCACGGCAGCGGCCCAGGGCGGTGGCCAGCGAGCGCCGATCGCGTTCATGCGCCGCGGTTGGATAGAGCGCCAGGAGCTCGGCGCTGGCCAGCCACGTGCCGAGAGTCGCGAGCGCTTCCTCGCGCAGCAACTCGACCGTCGATTCCGCGGCGGTGACGATGGCCTGCTTCAAGGCCGCCGACGGATGGAGCTTGGCGGCGACGGTCGCGGCCCGCGCGCGGGCATGCGCGGGCGCGGCGCGATCGCTGAGCAGTGCCACCAACGCCGCCGCCGAGTGCTGTTCATCCCAAACGATGAGCAGCTCGCCGGCGGGATCAGCGATGACCCACGCCGGCGCCGTGGCGACGGCAAAGACGAAGGTCTCCGAGCGGCGGGTGACCTCGACGCGCTGCGTCTCGCTGCCGGCAATAGCGATGCTCAGATGCAGGCGGTAGCTGGGCTCGGCCTGTTCGATGCTCACCGACAAGCGCCCGCGCGCCGGATCATGGCTCCAGCGCATGGTCAGCGCCGGATGTCCACCGCGCATCAGCCACTGCTCGAAGAACCAATCGGCGGGCTCGCCGGTGGCATCCTCGACCGCCTGGCGCAGATCGGCGGTCTCGACCAGGGCGTGGGCGTGGCGCGTGGTGTAGAGCCGTAAGGCAGCATGAAAGCGCGCCTCACCCAACCACGCCCACAGCCCGTGCAGCACCAGCGAACCCTGTTCGTAGGCGACGCGATCGAACAACTCGTAGGCATCATCCCAGCGATTGGTCACCAGCGGCCGTTGATAGCGCGAGCCGTGCTGCTCGAGATAGGCGCCACGATGGTGCCACAGCTCGAGCGCTAGGACATCGGCCTCGTTCTCGCCGAAGCGCTGTGCCCGCCAGCGGGCGGTGATGCGTGATTCGAGATAGGTAGCGAAGGATTCGTTGAGCCAGATGTCGCTCCAGCTCTTCATCGTCAGCAGATCGCCGAACCACTGATGCACCAGCTCGTGGATCACCAGGCTGTCGAAGTCGAGGTCTTCGCGCAGCTGCTGCTCGGCGGTGATCAGTGCGCGATCGGTAATCGTCGTCAGGGTAGCATTTTCCATGCCGCCCCACATGAACCGATGGACCACCACATGACCGTAACGCTGCCACGGAAAGGATACGCCGATGAACTCGGCAAGGGCAGTGATGGCGAAGCCAGTGGCGCGGAACATCGCCGGCGCGCAGGCTTCGCGCCCGCGTGGCAGCCAATGCGTCACCGGCACCGCACCGCCGGGATCCTCCACGGGGACGAGGTCACCGACCACGACGTTGACCAGGTACAGCACATGCGGCCGATCCTGGACATAGGTCGTTACCATCCAACCATTGCCCTCGTCGACCGCCGACTGGTAGACCCCGCCGGCGATCGCCGGCAGCGTCTGCCGATGGCGGATGGCCAGAGAATAGGTGCTGAAATTATTGGGGCTGTCAAAGCACGGAAACCAATGGGCATGATCTTCCATCGCCCCTTGCGTCCAGGCCATAGCCACGTGCTGGGCATCAGCGGCGACGAAATACAGTCCTTTGCGTGGCTCGCGGGCGAGGAAGGTCAGGGCCACCACGAAGCTCTTGGCGCCTGGCGGAATCACCACCCGTACGTCATCGTTGCCGAGGGCGAACGCCGTCGACTGACCATCGACGGTGACGGCGGAGATCTGCAGTTCATGCTGATCGAAGGTCAGCGTCGTCTGCGCGCCGCCGATCCAGCGGCAGTGATGACGCACCGTGCCCCAGGCGCTACGGGCCTCGAGGTCGATGGTCACCGCCAGCTCGACACGATCGATCTGCGCCGTGCGCGGACGCACCCAACGTGCAGGCGTATCGGAAGCTGCGAAAGCGAGAAGATCAACCATGTGCTGACGTTTCCCATTCCGCGCGCTAGCGCAAGACCGCTTGGCTGACCCACGCCGGTGAAGACTGGCACCACCACCGTTCGCGGCATGATCATCCATCAATGGAGACCCGCTCGTGAATCAGAAAGCCCTCATCCTCGTCATTCTCGCTCTCGCCTTGGCCATCGGTGTCGGCTTGGCGATCTTCACCGGCAAGCCCGATGCCGCGTCCGTGACCCCGCCGGCTGCGACCGTACCGAGCAGCGCGCCGAGCGCCCCTGCCACCGAGGTTACGACCACTCCGCTGACGCCAGCGGACCACGCTAAGCAGGCGGCGCAGGAAGCCGCCGAGACCGCCAAGAAGACCGCCGAAGAGGCGGCTGCGGCCGCAAAAATCGCGGCCATAGAGGCCGCCGACACCGCCAAGAAAATCGCCGAAGAGGCCGCCGCGGCCGCCACCAAGGCGGCGCAAGATGTCGGCACGACGGTCACCGAGACCACCAAGGCGGCGGTCGATCAGACCACCAAGACGCTCAATGGACTGACGGCTCCGGCGGTGAGTCCCGCTGCTGAGCCCAATGCGCTCCAGCAATCGCAGGAAGCCCTGAAGACCTTCGGAACCAAGCCGCAGCTGCCAGCTCTGCCTACGCCAACCCCTGAGCCGGAGAAGTAAACCTAACGCGGATGCAGCGGTCCATGGCCGGCGGCCAGACGCCGGGCATTGACCGCCGTATGCACGGCTTTGTCAGCGATCAGCAACTTCACCAACTGGCTGCTGGAAATCTGCAGCTCGCTGGCGGCCTCGGCGAGCCGCTCCTGACTCCGCTCAAGCGCGTCCAAGGCGCAACCGACCAGCAGATGGTAATCGCGGGCGTGGGCCCCGGCGCGCATCTGCCGAGCGCTACGATATGGCTCCAACCATTGACGATCGCTGACCCCGCGCAGCACCAGAGCGAGGGCCAGACGCATGGCCTGCAGGGCCTGGCGATGATTGCGCAGACGCTCGCGATGATCCTGGCATTGGACCGTGGTGCCGGTCGGCAAATGCACCAGACGTACAGCCGAAGCCGTGCGATTGACATGCTGGCCACCGGGGCCGCCGGCGCGCACGGTGTCTTCACGGCATTGCGCGAGAAGCTGAACGTCGGGCAGATGGTAGCTCACCGGCGCCGCGCGACCTAGGCCATGAGCAAATGGATGATGCTCGACAAGAGCATGCCGACGCCAGTGCCGATACCTTTGACGCCGCTCGCGACCAATCCCGAAACCCCGATGAGGGTCCCGCAGTAGAGGATGCCGACCGCGATGTTACCATCAGCGAGTTCGGCGCGCTCATCGATGCCCACGGTCAAGCGATCCATGACCTTGAAGACCACGGTGATGGCGAAACTCGCCACCATCACGGCGATGACCAGGTTGAGTACACCAGAGAACAAACCCACCAGACCGCCAAAGGGATCAGCACCGATGGCGAAAAGCGCCCGCGTCATCGATTCGATGCCGCCGCTGATCACCGTGCAGTAACTGATCACTACGCCGGCAGCCAACAGCGCCACCGCCGGATTACGTTTCTTGATCTGCTCCCAGATATCGATTCCGCCGAGCAGCTTCGAGAGCACCGACAGGCCCTTGGTGATGACGAAGGCCGCCAGGCTCAGGCCGAGGATCAGCTGGATGAAACCCAGCACCAGGGCTCCCAGCGAGTTGAGCACCGGCCAGATGAGGCTCAGACCGGATTCCGCAGATAGAGCCGAGGTGGTTGCATTCGTGTCGGCAAAGGCTGCGATCGCCGAACCGAATCCGAGCAAGGCGACGGTAAGGCAACGCGCGGCAGCCGTCATGGCGTGCTTCCTGAGCAAGGATGAATTGAACTAGCCAGCGTATCATCTACGCCGCTATGCCAAGCTCTCGCCCGTGGCCAGGAGTCTGTCGGGAATAGATTCGGTCGACTCGATTCTGGGGGCGCGCGATAACGTGAAATAGCGGGCGAGTCGCCCGCACCCCCAGGAACGCCTCCCAGGAGTCGATCTCCGACAGACTCCTCACAACGGCGCGCTCAACCGAAGACGATCGTACGATTGCCGTGGATGAGCACGCGCCGCTCAAGATGCAGCTTGACCGCCCGGGTCAACACCTGGCGCTCGAGCTCACGGCCTTTGCGCACCAGCGATTCGACGTGGTCACGATGGGTCACGCGGCAGACGTCCTGCTCGATGATCGGACCCTGGTCGAGTTCACTGGTGACGTAATGGGCAGTCGCGCCGATGATCTTCACCCCGCGTTCCTTGGCCTGATGGTAGGGCTTAGCACCGACGAAGGCCGGCAGGAACGAGTGGTGGATGTTGATGATCCGCCCTTGCCAGCGGTTGACGAACGCCGGCGAGAGGATCTGCATGTAACGGGCGAGGATCACGACCTCGACTCCCAGCTCCTGTAGCAACGCCTCCTGGCGAGCCTCGCCGGCAGCCTTATCGGCGGTGATCGGCAGATGATGGAACGGCAACGAGAAATGTTCGGCGACGCCGCGCAGAACCTCGTGGTTCGAGACCACCGCCACAATGTCGCCGCCCATCTCGCCGAGCTGCTGGCACAACAGCAGATCGTAGAGGCAGTGTGGAACCTTCGAGCAAAGGATCGCGACTTTCGGGCGATTGTCGGCGAAGGTCAGCGACGTGGTCAATTGATGGAGCTGGGCGAGGGCCGCGATGGCAGCCTGGATGCCGGCGCGACCGAGGGCGAAGGCATCGATGCTGAACACCAGACGCATGAAGAACAACCCCGACTCCTCATCGGTGTGCTGATCGAGGTCGATGATGTTGCCGCCATTGCGGAAGATGAAATCCGACAACGCCGCCACCAGGCCGGAGCGATCGGTGCAGGTCACCAGCAGGGTGGCGGTAGCGGGTACAGGCAGGTTCATTCGGAAATTCGCGGAGTGCGCCTAGCGGATGAACGATGGAGACCCGGGCGACTAATGGACTGCGAAATTGTGCGCCCCGGGGTCAGGATGGCATTGATGCGTTCCAGACGGATCTCGAAACGTCCGGTGGAGACCACCGGCGTCGAGCCAGCGAGGGAGATCTGCGACTGCAGCGGAATCCAGCTGCGGCAACCGGCATAGGCCGGCAGATCAGGGATGATGACCGGAGTCGGCAGACGCATGATGCGCAAGGCCAACACGTACAGCCAGGGTTCGTTGCGATAGGCGAAGCGTGTCGCCAACTCCAGATCCGACCACAACAGATCCGGGCCCAACGACTGCACCAAGGTCAGATCCGTGACCTTCCACACCGTCGCGACTTCGGCCCACAGGCTGAACTCATGGCTGCCCGGCGCGGGATCGGCCTTGTCGACCTCGGCGGCGAATGCCGGCTGCACCCGCGACGCGTCCTGATGGAGGTAGGTCGGCATAAGCAGGAAGCGGTCATGCTCGGGACGAAAAAAACCGCCGCTCTGCTCGTGGATGCCGCCTTTGCGCACGCTCAGCAGCAGCCGGCCATCGCCCATGGCGCTGCAAGCCACCGCCCATTCCTGCAGCGCGATATTCAAGGTCGTGTCAGACATGGTATTCTTCTCGTTCCTGGAGGGCGCGCAGCTCATCGGCCGTCGGCATGCTTGGCAGCGCCCCTTTGCGCTGGACGCACACCGCCGCCGCCGCACAGGCGAAACGTAACCGTTCGGCTTCATCCATACCCTCAAGCATGGCGACGGTGTAGGTCGCGGTAAAGCAATCACCGGCGCCGGTGGTATCGACCACTGCCACCGGATAGGCCGCTTGCTGCATCGGCGTCGCCTCGGCGCGCACCAGCAGACAACCGCGGGCGCCGAGTTTGACCAGCACCGTGTCAACCCCCTGCGCCTGGAGCTGCCGCGCCGCCGCAAGCACTTGCGCGTCATCGGCGGTGGGCATGCCGGTGAGACGGGCGAGTTCGCTCTCGTTCGGCGAGCATACGCTTAAACAGGCGAGCAGGGCCGCCGGCAACGGGCCATTATCGGAACCGCCGGCATCGAGGATTACCGGCACGCCGGCGGCCTGCGCCGCCTGCGCCGCTAGGACATTAATGGCCTCGGGAATCTCGCGCTGCAAGAGCACCGCCCCAGCCTCGGCGATGGCTGCGCACAACGACGAGTCGAGGGTCTGGCCCCACTGGGCATTGGCGCCGGGAGCAACGATGATCGAATTCTCGCCTCCCGCCTGCAGAAGGATGTAGGCCTGGCCCGACGGCCCCGGCACCGCTGTCAGTAAGCGCTCGTCGACCCCGGCCGCACGCAGATCGCGACGCAGCTCGGGGGCGAACGCATCGCTGCCCACACGACCGGCGAAGCGCGTCGGATAGCCGACCTTGGCCGCCGCTGCCGCCTGATTGGCGCCCTTGCCTCCGGAACGCACCGCGCACTCCCGGCCGGCAATGGTCGCACCGGGCCGGGGCAAGGCCTCGATCTCGATGTACAGATCGGCATTGAGCGAGCCGATGACCAGCAGCGGCCGGCGCATCCTCAGACGACCGCGTCGGCGGCGGCCCGCCGTTGCGCGACGTGCGACCGCACCCAGGCGATGGCGGTCGCGCCGGCGGTGGCGATGGCGACATTGGTGTTTTCACCACCGCGCGCCTTGCATTCGACGAGACCCTCGGCGACGCCCCGACCGCAGACGATGCGGTAGGGAATACCGATCAGATCCCAGTCCTTGAATTTGACGCCGGGCTTGGTGTCGCGGTCGTCGAGGACCACGTCGATACCGGCTTCCTGCAGCTCGGCATAGAGCGCCGCCGCCGCGCCCTCGATGGCGGCATCGCCGGGCTTACCCGCCGGAACCACCACCACCTGGTACGGGGCGATGGTCACCGGCCAGGTGATGCCATCGGCATCGAAATGCTGCTCGACCGCCGCCGCCGCCACCCGCGACGTGCCGATGCCGTAGCAGCCCATGATGAACGGATGGCGCTTCTGATCGGGGCCGAGGTATTCGGCCTTCATGGCCTCGGAATACTTGGTGCCGAGCTTGAAGATATGGCCGACCTCGATGCCGCGCTTCTCCTCAAGGAGACCCGCGCTGCGCGGATCGCCATCGCCGGCGCGCACGGTCACGAGGTCGTCCCAGTTGAGGGCGACCTTGGCATCGCGCGCGATGCGGAAACCGACGAGATGATGATCGGTACGGTTGGCACCAGCCACCAGCGGACCGGCATCGGCCAACGAGAGCTTATCGAAGACCGCAAAGCGCACCGTCAGACCGTCGCCAGGGCCGGCGAAACCCGGCTCGGCAGCGGTCGCGGCACGCACTTCATCGGGGAGCATGGCGCGCACGCTGAGGACCGGGCCGGCAGCACCCAGCAGGCGCGTGACAGCATTGGTCAGCTTGACCTCGTTGACCTCGCGATCGCCACGCACGAAGGCGGCGACGGTGTATTCGGCCTTCTCGGATTTGGCGACAAACAGCACGCACTTCAGGCAATGGGCGGGAGTGATCCCGGCATGGCCCTGGGCATTAAGGAAGCTCACCACCTCATCGATGTGGCCATGTCCCGGCGTCGGCACTAGGGTACAGGCATCGGGCGCGGCGATCGTCGCCGCCGGAGCGATGCGTCCCACCGCGCGCTCGACATTGGCGGCGTATCCCGACTGCGGATTGAAGAGAATGGTGTCCTCGCCGACCGCCGCCGCGACCATGAACTCATGCGAACCGGAACCACCGATGGCGCCCGAATCCGCTTCCACGGCGAAGGCTTCGAGACCCAT
>JBILBP010000113.1:0-7800 GCA_044353645.1 Planctomycetota bacterium
CCCCGATGATCGCGCCGGTGCCCATGCCGCTACCGCGCATCTCCTCGGCCTTGGACATACCCGCATCGCCTTTCTGCAGGCCGTGAGCAGCGCGCATTACAGCACCGGCGAGCGCCTGGCAGGTTACCAGGATGCCATGGCGGCCGCCGGCAAGGCACCGTCGATTGTTGGCGTCGAAGGCCCCGAGCTCGACTGGTGCGCGCAGGTGCAGACGTGGCTATCGCAATCCCAATGTCCGACGGCGGTGATCGCCGCCGCGCCGCAGGAGGCGCAGACCCTGATCATGGCCTGTGCCCATGTCGGCATCCGCATTCCCGAGCAGTTGTCGATCGTCGCCATCAGCGAATCGGAGTTCACCCATCTCGGCGTCGATCTGACGCGGATCGTGGTTCCATTCCATGACCTCGGCGTGCATGCCGTGCGCATGCTCCTGACGCGCATCGGCAATCCCCGCGAATTCATTCCGGCCCTGGCCCTGCCCATGCCGCTGCTGGAGCGCGCCAGCACCGCGCGTCTCTAGCTGCCCGTCGAGGTGCTCTCGATGCCATGACGGTCGAATGACCGAAATCGGACCTCACCTTCCTGGTTGACCGGCCATAATCCGGGTAGGACCCACTACCAGAGTATGGCAGACTTTCTCACCGACGACGATCGCCTTCTCGCGGCTTGGCAGAGCGCCCGCGATGAGGCGGCGTTCCATGCGCTGTGCGCGCGGCATGTCCCCCTCGTGGCGGGGACGTGCCGGCGTCTGGGGGCAGCGGATGCGGATGAGGCGACGCAGGCGGTGTTCCTGATCCTGGCCCGTCGTGCGGGATCGGTGGACGGTCGCCTCTTGGCCGGCTGGCTGACTCTCACCGCCCGGAGGGTGGTCGCGCAGCAGCGACGAGCCGCCGAACGCCGCCAACGTCATGAGCAGGAGGCCGCCATGGAGCTTGCCCGTCACCAGCCGATCGACGTCCCGGATGCGGCTTGGGGCGAAGTCCGCCCGCACCTCGATGCAGCCCTGGCCAGCCTCAGTCCCAAACGCCGCGAAGCGATCCTGCGTTTTTATCTGCAAGGCGGTTCACAAGCTGACATCGCCGCCCAGCTAGGGTGTTCGGTTGAAGCGGTGAAGACCCGTGTTCACGAGGGGCTCGCTCAGCTGCGCGCCTTCTTCGCCCGGCGTGGTTCGGCGCTGGGGCTGACCGCTCTCGCCGCCGGCCTGGCTGCCGAATCCGCCGCCGCCGAGCCCGCCCTCGCCGCCGCCTGCACTCAGACCATCCTCGCTCCGGCCAGTGCGCTGGGCGCCGCCACCCTCGCCACCGGAGTGACCACTGCCATGACCATCAAAACCGCCGCCTTCGGCTTTGCCGTTATCATCCTCGGGGGTTCGTGCACGCTGGCCGGCGTGCTGGCGGCCGCCGACGCGCCGCCGGCGGTAGTTGTCGTGCCCGTAGAACCGCAAACATCCGCCAGCCTATCCCCGGCTTCGGATGCTTCTGCCAATGCCGCGCTCGACTGGTGGCGGGCGATCGATTGCATGCCAGACGATACTCACCTGATCTGGAAGCTGGCGGAAAAGCCGGACAGCGCCTTGCCGGATCCGGTCGCCGACGACCTGTTTAGCAAAGTGACCCCGTCGCTTGATTTGCTGGCCCAGGGCGCATCTGACCCTTACTGCGATTGGGGCCTCGATCTGGAGTTGGAAAACATCCAGGCATCAATGCCTTATGCGATGAAGATGCGGAAGCTGATCCGCCTCGGCGCCTTGCGCGCCCGCTGGCAGGCGGCACGCGGCAATGGTACCGCCGCGGTTGACGATCTGTCTGTATGCCTGCGCGCAGGCCGGCTCTATGCTGGCCGCCATGCGATCCTGATGGATAAAATGCTAGGTTTTCACTGCGAAAACATGGCCATGCACGCTGCCGGGGCCATCGCTCCCCGGCTCGATGCGGCTCAACGACGACGCTTCACCACGATCATCAATGACCTACCGGCAGCCACTTCCTTAGCCGTCATTGTTGACAACGAGTGCAATCTCTGGCGGGCATTTGTCAGGCAGCTCCAGGCGCTGCCGTTGGCCGATCGCGCAAAGTTCTTCAACCAGCTTGGTTTTGATCACTTGAAACTTCCCAAAGACGAGTTGAAGCTCACCGATGCTTACCTCCAAAGATCAATTGATCAAATCCCAATCGAGTTGGAACGCTTCAAGGCGCGCTTGCAACTGCCGATAGCGGAGCGCCTCAAGGTGATGGAGCCGACGTCCGCCACCGGTGAATATCTTCGATTGTTTACCCTCGCGTCTGTAGAGGTGTTTGCGAGAAGTTCGATTAGGACATTGATCCGCCTCGAACAGCTGCGCGCGGCCCTCGCCTACCTCGACCGCGGCGACGCCGGACTGGGCGCCTATCCGGACCCGCTGACCGGCCAGCCCTTCCGCCTGGAAAAGACCGACACCGGCTTCCGCCTACTTGTGGACATCCCGGGCGACGAGAAACCGCAGGTATTGATCGTGGGCGAACCGACCCGAGCGGCGATTCCTGACACGCTCCCGGCGGAGACTCCTGACACGCTCCCGGCGGAGACTCCTGATCCGCCCCCCGAGGACCAGGGCCAGGGAAGCGGTTTCTGACCCCTACGCTGCGGGAATGCACGAGTTGTACTTTCCTTATGGTCCGCCCTTCGCCGGATGACGATCACCCCGGCAGCCATCAGCATGTTCTGGGGTCATCGCTCAACGCGCCTTTTTTCATCGCTGAGCGCACCAGTCGCCGGCGAGAATCCGACCTCGGCGTAGCGCACCTGTTCGAGGAGGTTGGCGTTGATGCCGTGCAGCCGGCTGCTGACCAAGAATGAGCACGCGTAGTGGAACAGCGGCACCAGCGGGGCCGCGTCCAGAAGCCGGGCCTCGGCCTGCGCCAGCAAGGCCAGGCGCTGCTGCGGATCGGCCTCGGCTTCGAGCAGCAGGCGGTCGAATCCGGCATCGGCGAAGCCGGTGCGGTTCATGCCCGAGGTGCTCTCGAAGCAGTGCAGGAAATAGGCCGGATCAAGGTAGTCGCCGATCAACGAGCCGCGCGCCAGGTCATAGTCGCGGGCGGCGATGCGCGAGTGCGCGAGGTTCGCCGGCACTGCCACCACGTGCACGGTGAGGCCCAGGTCGCGCCGCCAGCGATCGCAGAGCCACTCGCCGATGCGCAGGCGCTCGGGCTGGTTCGAGGGCACCACCAGCTCCAGCGTCGGCAAGGTCTGTTGGGTGAGGCCCGCCACCGTCAGTTCGCGCTGGGCGGCGGCGAGATCGTAGGCGAGTACCGTCAGCGGCGGATGATAGCCGAGCTTGTCCGCCGCGCTCGGCACCAGGGTGGTCGCCGGCGTGCCGTTGTCGTGCAGCAGCTCGTGGACCAGAGCGACGCGATCGACGCTGCGCGCCAGGGCCCGGCGCACCGCCCGCGCCAGCTGCGGCCGGTGGGCATGGGCCTCGACCCGCAGCCGATAGAACTCGGTGCCCCACGAAGCCGAAGACTGCAGTATCGCCGAACCGCTGCGGCGCAAATCGCCGATGAGATCGGCGCTGAGCCGCAAGACGGCATCGACGCGATGATCGAGGTAGAGGCGTACGGCGGTGCCGACATCGTCGATGAGCAGTAGGCGCAGCGCGCCCCGGGCTGGTGAAGGACCGTCGTAGGTCGGCGAGGGCTGCAGATCGAGGTGATGGCGGGGAGCGAAATCAACGCACTGCAGCGGGCCATTGCCGATGATGCGGCGGGGATCGGTCCACGCTGTCGGCGCGCTCATCGCCGGGTGCAGGGGGACGAACACCGGGGTGGCGAGGATCTCCACCAGAGTCGCCTGGGGTCGGCTGCAGGTGATGATCAGGGTCTGTTCATCGGGTGCTGCGAGGTCCGTAATCGCACTCAGCGCCGCGCTCGCGGCCGAGCCCTGACGATGCCGTTGCAGGCCCGCCACCATCTGCGCTGCCGTCACTGGCGTATGATCGCTCCACTGCGCCCGGCGCAGGGAGAACGTCCATACGCTGCCGGTGGCATCGCTCTGCCAGCGCTCGGCCAGGGCCGGCTGTGGCCTCAACGATTGCGGATCGAGACGCACCAGGGGCTCGCAGAGGGCATCGAGCAGCCTGAATTCCTCGAGACTGGAAGCCTGTTGCGGATCGAGGGTGATGAATCCGGCCACCGCCAGGCGCGGCGTGTCGGCCGCCATTGTCGTCGCGGTTCCCAGCCAGGTACCCCACCACGGTACGGTGGTGCCGAAGGCCAGGATCAGCACGACCAGGACGAGGAGCAGGCGCATGGCTGATGATCCTGTGCCTGGCGCGCCGATGCGAAGGGCTTGCCCGCTGGCAGTGTCGGCTACCGTCTCTCTGGTGCGCTGCCCCTATTGCCATCTCGATGACGACCGCGTGATTGATTCCCGTGCGACTGACGATGGCACGGCGATCCGTCGCCGCCGGGTGTGCAACCCCTGCGGCAAGCGCTTCACCACCTACGAACGGGTTGAGGGCGAAGAAACCCTGCGGGTGATGAAGAAGGATGGTCGTACGCAACCCTTCGATCGTCGGAAGATGCTCTCGGGGATGCAGGTGGCCTGCGAAAAGCGCCCGGTGTCGACCGAGGCCCTGGAGGCCGCCGTCAATCGCATTCACCAGCTGCTGCTCGCCGAGGGCGACCGCGAAGTGCTGAGCACGCGCATCGGCGCCCTGGTGATGAGCGAACTACATGGACTCGATCAGGTGGCGTATGTGCGCTTTGCAAGTGTCTATCGGCAATTCAAAGATCTCGACGAGTTCATGCATGAGTTGAGGCACGTGATCGGTGGTGGTAAGCCAGGGGTTCCCGATGCATCCCTGGACCGCTCATGAAGCCGTTGGCAATTATCAAACGTGATGGCCGGATAGATGCGTTCGTTCCGGCCCGTATCGGTGAAGCCGTGCACAAAGCCCTGTGCGCGGTCGGCGAAGAGGACCGCGCCCTTGCCGATGAGCTGGCGCAAGTCGTCGCCGAGCATCTCGAACGAACCACCGATCGCACCCAGATTGCCCTTGAAGAAGTCCAGGACGCGGTTGTGCACGTGCTCCAGGAATCCGGGCAGTATCGCGCTGCCATCGCTTTTTCACGCTACCGTGACGAGCGTGAGCGGCAGCGACGCAGCGCTCGTCTAAGCGGCGCGAGCGAAGCCGCCCCGAATCTGCTGGTACTCGATGACGAGGGTCGCTATCGGCGTTGGCAGCCGACCTGGTTGGCGAGCGTGCTGACCACGCACTACGCGCTCGATGCCCGCGCCAGCGCCAAGGTCCTGCCCCTGGTCGACGAACTGCTGGCGGGCACCGCCGTCGATGAGCTGAGCATGCCGGTGCTCCTGAGCCTGATCGATACCGCCCTGGTGCGCAGCGGCATGCACGCGGTGGCCGGGCAGCGCTCGGCGATCCGCGTCGATCGCTGCCTCATCGAAGGGTTGCTGGCGAAAACCGCCAACGCTTCGGGGGCGCAACGTGACGGGGCGGCGGTACTCGCCGATGCCGGGCGGGCGCTGTTCCATCAATGGGGCCTGCACGGCCAGTATCCGCTGGCGGTGCGGCGGCTCCATGCCAGCGGCCGGCTGTGGTTCGATGGTCTCGATGATCCCCGCCGGGGCAGCCAGTTCACGGCGGTGCTTGATGGCCCGGCCAATCCTTGGCAGATCCTTACTACCGCCCTGACCGTGGCCAATGAGGCGCGTCGCCATTGGCGGCGCGTGCGCCTGGTCCTGCCGCCGAATGTCCTCGGTCATCTCGAGCGCGGCGCACAGCAGTTCTTGGCCCCGATCCTGGCGCTTAGCGAGCAGGCCCAAGTGTACCTGGCCTGCGATGGCCGTACTCCATTGCTGGCCGAATGGCCGTTTACGGCTCCGACACCCGGTTGCGGCCGTCATCCGGTGTCGATCGCCGTCGCCCACGATGACTTCCTGGTGATGCGCCAGGTTCAGGAACTCGGGCTGCCGCTGCTCGCCGGTCCGCACCTCTTCGAGCCCGGCTGGCGGGCGACGGTGGCCATCGAGCTGGCCCTCAATGCCCAGGGGCTCGACGGTGAGTTTTCGACCCTCGATGGTCTGGCCATGAGCCTGGTCGCGGCCGCGCAGGTGCGCCTGGCGCACCTCGGGGTCCTCGCCGAAGGTGCTGAGATCCGTTTCTCCTTGTTCGGTCTGCCGGCGCATGCGCCGTCCTCCGACTACCTCCAGCGCCAGGTCACCCAAGAGGGCCTGCGCGCCGGATTGATCCTGCGCCGCAGCACCCATCTGTCAGAAGATGCCTGCGCGCATCTCGGCCGATTGCTCGAATAGGTTGCCGCCGTGCTGCTGATCTGGGACCTTGACGGGACATTGGTCGATAGCCGCGCTGACATCGTTCGCGCTGCCAATGCGCTGCTCGCCGACCTCGGCCAGCCGACGCTGCCGGCGGCGCAGATCGCCGGTTATGTCGGTGACGGTATCGCCAAGCTCATCGAACGGCTCCTGCCGTTGAGCGACGCCGCTGAACGCGAACGTGGGCGCTTGGCGTTCGAGGCCCACTACGCTGCCGGCTGCTGCCTGGCGACGGTGGCCTACCCGGGAATCCATGCCGCCTTGCAGACTTTGAGTGCCGCCGGTTGGCAGCACGCCGTGGCCACCAACAAAGCTTCGGCGTATGTCCTCCCGATCCTTGCACATTGCGGTCTGGCCCAGTTTTTCTCCGCGATCCGCGGGGGTGATGCCCAGCGCAAGCCGGATCCCTGGCAATTGCTCGACATCATCGGCAGCTTGGGCGCTGAGGTACGCACGACGTGGATGATCGGCGATCACCACACCGATATCCTGGCGGCGCGCGCTGCCGGCTGCCGGATTCTGTTCTGCGCCTGGGGCATCGGCCATGCGAACGGCTTGGCGGTGGATGCGCTAGCCTTCGCTCCCGACGAGATCGCCGCCCGTCTGGCCGGCAATCTTCGGGGTTAGGACGATGCTCGAACCAGCGGCGGTCACGGTTCGCGATGCCGATGGCAATGAGATCACGCCCGAGGTCATCATCAATGCCTACTGGCAACGCTGCTTTCCGATGGCCGATACCAGGCGCGGGCGCTTCCGCTGGTATCGGCCGACGACGCGGGCGGTGATCACCTGGGACGCTTGGAAAGTCCCCGACAGTCTCGACAAGGTCATTCGCAACCGCCGCCCCTACCGGATCACCTTCGACGCCGTTTTTCCGGCAGTGATCGCGGCCTGTGCAGAGCGCGACGAGACGTGGATCTCGCTGGGCATCGAAAAGCTCTACCTCGCCCTGCATGACTTGGGCCTGGCGCACTCGGTCGAGGCCTGGGACGCCGATAACCGCCTGGTGGGTGGGTTGTATGGCGTGGTCCTGGGCGCCTGCTTCTGCGGCGAGAGCATGTTCCATCGGGCTCCGGACGCCTCCAAGATCTGCGCCGTGCACCTCGTGCGGCGCTTGCAGGCGAGTGGTTTCAAGCTCCTCGACTGCCAGCAGCAGACGCCGCACATGGAGCGCTTCGGAGCCCGCGAAATCAGCGACGAGACCTACGCGGAACTGCTCGCCAGCTGTCATGCCGAGGTGCGCTTCTGAGCGGGAAATCTCCCGCGGCTCCTCAGTATGACACTCGAGTTAACTTTTCCGGTGGAAGAGCAATCATCCGGCGGGCTGAAACTTGCTCCGTCGCATGTTTCCCGAGGATAGATCGATGTTGATTCCCAAGGTGATCCCCTGGCAGAGTTTCTTTGGGCTGCCGACCTTGACGGCGGGCAAGCTCAGAGCCACAGAGAAGCGGGTTCACGGGCTCAAACACG
>JBILBP010000114.1:0-7784 GCA_044353645.1 Planctomycetota bacterium
CCACCGTGCAGGCTTATCGCAAGCGCATCCGCGTATGGTTGCAGGATCGTGATCTGGCGGTCGCACGCTGGTATCGCGCCCGCGGCACGCCCAGGCTGTTGACCTGGCTCAAATCGCCACCCGGACTACTCTCCTGGGAAGACGGCGCGCGCTTCTTCTATCGTGAAGTCATCAAACGCGACGCGACCAGTCCGGCCGGGCGCAATGCCGAGCGTGAACTCGCCGAGGTCGCCCAGGTACGCCCCGACACTCTCGGCGCAGCGACACCTTGATGCGTGGGCCGTTTGCGCTGCTAGTGGTGCTGGTGCTGCTGAGCGGCTGCTACCGCCTGGCCAATCCTCCTGAATTGGGCGAAGCCATCCGCGTCGAAGTCGTCGGCAACAATGGCCGTATGCCGCGCGCCCAGGGCTACGTCGTCGATGCCGTCAGCAACGCCTTGGTCACGCGCCTCGGCTGGCAGGTGCGCCCCACCGGCACCTCGCGTTTGCAACTGACCCTGCGCGAAGAATCCATCAACGCCCCGGGCAAAGATACCCATGGCATCACCAACTCGTGGAATATTCGCATCAACGGCAACGCCCTGCTGGTGGCCCGGGGCGGTTCGATGATGACCACCTTTACCGGTGTTGGCGATGCCACTGGCCTCAACTCCGCGCAAGGTGGCGAAGCTGCTGCGCTGCAAGCTGCCGCCAAGGCCGCCGCCAACGATCTGGTGGCCTGGCTTGATTCGAATGCCGGCGCAATCACCGCAGAGTTGAAGAAGACTCCTTGACGACATTGCTCAGAATCTCGGGAGCGACACACCATGAGTAGCCTCAAAAAGTTTCATTCCCTCTGGGCTTTCGGAGTTCCTCTGGTGTTCTTGGTCGCATGGCTTCATTCTTTGCGAATCGAGGCTGAGCCGCACCTTGATCATTATTCCAACTTTTTTCTTTTCTTCTTATTTGTGGTAATCGCACCTGTTCTTGTGGCTAAGTGGGCAAAAAAAGGTCAAACTTTTTGCACCGTCAAAGATTTTATTTCCCTCTGGACTTTCGGAGCTCCTCTGGTGGTCTTGGTCGCATTGCTTCACTCTTTGCGAATCGAGGCCGAGCCGCACCTTGATCATTATTCCAACTTGTTTCTTTTCTTATTATTCTTGGCCATTGCACCTATTCTTTTGGCTACGTTGGCAAAAAAAGGTCAAACTTTTTGCGCCGTAGGATCGTTCCCAGAGTAAGTTGCCGTCAGAGTAAGCGGCTCAACGTCTTTTATCAGAGGTAGCCGAGCGCGGCGGCCCACGCTGCCGGCCCGACAAAGCGTACGCCGCGCTCACGCGGAGCTGGTTGCACCGTGGTCGGGCAGGCCAGTGCGCCGGCGAGCCGTTCGACGTCATCCGGCAGGCAGACGCTGAGATCACTGCCTTCTCGAACGACCGACAGCCGTCCGGGTTGCCACGGCACAGGGGCTTCCGCATGGGCGCGGGCACTCGCGACCACGATCCCCGGCCATTCATGCTGCAAATGGTGCGTGAGCGCCGAGGCCGTGGCCCCGGCATCCGCCGGCGTGGCGATCCACCAACCGGGGATCGGCGTCGGCGGTAGCTCATCGACGATCATCTGCAACGGCTGCTGACGACGACCGATGTGCACCAGAGCCGGCATCAGAGAGTGCCAATCCGGACGGCCGATGATGCGCCAACACACGCGGATTCCGCAGCCGGCGATGGCCGCATGGGCGATCACCAGGGCGGGATGGGTTTCGTCGGCGGCGGCTTCGATCAGCAGCACCTGCGGCGCATGCTGGTCGAGCCAATCGAAGGCCGCGGTCAGATCTGTGGTCGGAAATGGCGGCTGTCCGTCGCGAGGCAATTGCGGCAGGAATACCGGCGGCCAGGGCGCTTCGGGCAAGGCTTCACCGTTGGCGTTCTCGACGATCCGCACCGGCGTATCCTCTGGCAGCCACGCGCGCAGCACCGGCCACCAGAGGTGTTCAGCGACGGTACCACTGAGCTCGACCCAACCACCGCACTCGCGCTCGCACCAGGCCAGACCGCAGGCTTCGGCGAGGGCTGCCGCCACTGCCAATTCGTGGGCTTCGACTTGGAGCAAGGCCGCGAACAGATCGATCTGATCGGGCAAGGGCTCGGGTCCGGGAATGGTTACCGCCCAACGCCGACCTGGAAAAACCACCTCTGAAGGCAGGGTTGTAGTGGCGCTCATTTGCTTAAGCATCGGCGAGCACTACCAGGGCGCAACGTTATGTCTGCTGATGTCATCCCTCGCTCTTACTGCGTCGCCATCGTCGGCGCTTCGCCCAAGCCCGAGCGCCACTCGTACCTCGCGGTGGTAAAATACCACACCGCCGGCTGGACGGTGTGGCCGATCAATCCCACTGGCACCGCGGTGGCTGGCATCCCTGCCTTGCGCAGTTTGCGGGAGCTGCCCGGATCACCGGACATCGTGTGCATGTACGTCAATCCCACCATTGGGCTTGCCCAGCTCGATGACATCGTGGCCGTGGCCCCAAAGCAATTATGGCTCAATCCGGGAGCCGATGGTGAGCCGCTAGCCAGCGCGGCACGGGCGCGCGGACTACGCGTGATCGAAGCCTGCACCCTCGTGGTGCTCGGCTACGGTAATCCCCTGGAGGTCATTGATCGGCGGTAGTGACTGGCAGTACGCAAGCCGCCGGCAGCACCGCAAGCCGCCGGCAGCACGCAAGCCGCCGGCAGCACCGCCAGAGCCTTACTGGCTCACCTCGTCGACCGCCACGGTATCGCCTTGATCTTGAGCATGCACGAGCTGCGTCGGATCCGCGAGATCGCCGTAATCACCGACGATGCTCAGCCATGCGCCCGGCTTCAGATCGAGCTTGGCGGTGGTGATGAGGTTGAGAACCACGGCGTGATCAGGTAGATTTTCGATCAACTGGTTGTTGAAGGTCACCTTTGCACTGGCGAGGTTTTCATCGCTAGCTGCCGAACCCAGGAGTAGCACCACCGAGGTCACGCCTTCGGCGGTCGGCATCGGGCGGGCGATGCAGATGCGCCCGGTCACGGCCAAACGGCCCGCCGGCGTGAAGGTCTTGCCGACTAGTTCGCGGACATGCGTGAGCGCACTGCCGCGACGGATCTTGTGGTCGAGAGAGGTAGCCTCGGGTGGTTTCAAGGCCAAACTCGGCTTCATCAACACCCAGATGACGATCAGCAGGAGGATGCCGCCAAGGACGCCGGCGATGACGATAGGTTTCTGCCACATCGGCGTCTCGAGCGGATCCGAGGGGGATTTGCCGCAGGAACGACAGGTGGTGCGTTCCGGCTTGTTACCCGTCCCGCAATGCGGACACGTCCACAGATCCTTACGTGATCCCGGCTTGAGGTCGGGGTCATCAACCTCCGCCGCCGGTGGCACGGGAGGGGGCGCAGGCACGGTCTTGACCGGCGGAAGGGCTTTCCCAGGCGCTACCGGTACAGCTGTAACCGTCGGTGCCGGAAAAGTTTCCGACTCAAGAACCGGACTAAATCGCTTTCGCTCCGGCTTGGGGGCATCATCTTCTTCGAACTCATAGGTCGGTTTTTGAGTCATCGCCGAATCGTCTGGCTGAGGACGGTAGGTCAACGTGCCCTGCAGGAGCAGGGCCACCGGGCGGGTGATGCGGGCGGCACCCTTCCCTTCCTCGACAGCTCTGGTACGAACTGGCCAAATACCAACGAGCCCGGAGCGTCTCTGTGAGCCTTTTGTCAGTCATCGCCGAACACAGCGCTGCCGTTTTCACGGTCTGCATTCCGGGATTCATCGTCTCGGCTGGCTACATTACGTGGAAAACCTTCTCCGCTGGCCCGACAACCGCACGGTCGATCCCGCCGACACCGGCCAACCGTCTGACGCCACGCCGCCCACAGGCGCCGTTGCCGCTGACCAAGCCCAAGTCGCTTGAGGCCGGCATGGCCGAGCACCAGGTGCGCGGCGAGGCCAAGATCGTCAAAGTACCGGTACCGGCGCGCGATGAACGCAAGACCGATACCGAGCGCATGCCGGCGGTGGCGGTCGAGGATGCCGCCCGCGATGCGCTGTTCTCGGGCCTCAGCGACAAGAGCCCCGTCAAGAAGGACGAGACCACGGTCCTGCGCCAAGCCGAGCGCATGGAGGAGCTGGGGTTCCATAATCAGGTCGCGCGCAGCGAAACCTCGAGCAACAAAGCCGTGCCTGCGGAAATTTCCGTGAGCCCTGCCAGCTCTGAAAGCAAGACCGAATTGCTCCCGGTGCCCCCGGCGCTCTTCCGCACCCCCGGTCAGCCAGCGCCTGCACCCGCTCCGGTGTCCTCGGTAGCCGCGGTCAAACCTGAGCTCAGACCCAGCGCCAGCGAAGCCACGGTACACCTCGCCCCGACCTCGGCCAATCGCACCCAGACCCAGGAACTCGACGATATCCTGTCGCGCATCGACAAGGTCCTCGCTGAGAATCCGGTGCTGGCGACCACCACCCTGGGTTCGACCAGCAGCGAAGCCGGGGTCGGCCCCAAGCCGACCCCGCCGCGTCCCGAAGACCACCGCGTCGACCGAGCCAAGCCCGCCGGTGAGCCTCCCACCGGCCAGCAGAAGCTCTTCTGATCTCGCCCATTCTCGTTCGGCATGCACCTTTATCTGCACGTTCCGTATTGTGCGGCGAAGTGTCCTTACTGCGATTTCAACTCGATTGCCGGTCGCGATAACGAGCACGCTGCTTACGTCGAGGCCCTGCTCATTGAGCTGAGACGCCTGCCGCGTGGACCGTATTCCACCATTTTCATTGGCGGTGGCACTCCGTCACTGCTGGCGGCTCCGCTGCTGGCACGCCTGCTCGCCGGCATCCGCGAGCATCTCACGTTGGCAGTTGATTATGAATGGACCTGCGAGGCCAATCCTGGCAGTGCCGACGGCGAGAAATTCGCACTCATGGCCGAGCACGGCATCAATCGCCTGAGCCTCGGCGTGCAATCGACGCATGCCCATCATCTGCAGCTGCTCGGCCGGGTGCACGATGCCGCGCAGGCCCACCGTGCCCTGGAACTGGCGACCGCCGCCGTCGCCCGCGTCAGCGCCGATCTGATCATGGGCCTGCCCGGCCAGACCACCGCCGAGCTCGAGGCCGACCTTGAGCTCTACCGCCAGCACCGGCTCGACCACGCCAGCGTCTATCATCTCGCCTATGAGCCGGGCACCGAGTTCCACGCTCGCCGCGCCCGTGGTGAGCTGCACGAGATCGACGCCGAAACTAGTCACGCGCACTTCGCCACTTTGTGGGCCGGCCTTGACGCCTTAGGACTGGAGCTCTACGAGACCAGCAACTTCGCACGCCCCGGCCACGAATCGCGGCACAACCTCGCCTATTGGCGTGGCCACGACTACTACGCTGCCGGCGCCGGTGCCGTCAGCACCCTCGCTGGGATGCGCATTACGCGTGAAAAGCATAGCGGACGCTATATCGACGCGATCCTGCGCGGAGACCAGGCCTCGTGGAAAAGCGAAGTCTTGAGCGCCATCGATCGGCTCACCGAGACCTGGATGCTGGGCCTGCGCTTGGTCGAGGGTGTGGCCATCGCCAAGCTACTCGCCCACGGTGATCAGGAGTCACGCTGGCGCCGCAAAGCGGTGGGGTTATGCGACCTTGGCCTGCTCGAAGACACCGGCACGCATCTGCGCCTGACCCGCGCCGGCAGACCGGTACAGGATGAAGTCACGGTGCATCTGCTGCCATAGATGGCAATCTTTCTGCTGGTCGCTGGCCGCAAGAAAGGTGACGTTTTCAGCTCCAGAAGCCACTCTCCAGAAGCCGCTCTCCAGAAGCCACTCTCCGGAACCACTCCCGCGGTACCCGGTTCGGGACTGCCGATCAACCGCGGTGGTAATTCCCACGTCGGTGAAAATTCGCCATGGCAGATAGGTCGTGCCACCTGCACAGTTCCCTGTGTTATCCCAGAGAACCTGCGACCAAGGACCAAGGGCCAGCGACCCGGGGTGAATCCCCGGGCTTAGAAACTGTACGCGACACCGATCATCGTATCCTGCTTGATCGACCACTGACTATAGCCGCTGACCACGGAATTGTCGGCGAATTCTTTGGGGCGGGTCTCGTAATAGGCGCGCAGGGCGAGATCGAGATTGAGGTATTTGCTGAACTGGAAGGACAGGCCGGCGGTGAGCACATTGGTGAGGTGCTGGAGATCATTGAATTCCGCAAAGGCCTCGTATTGCCCGAAATATTTGAGGTCCTTGTTATAGGTAAGCGGCGTACCTTCGTAGCGTGCGAAGGCCTCGGGACCGGTTTGCAGCGTTGATTCTTGGCCATTCGCTTGCGTCCCCCAGCGCTTCTGGGCGCGCACACCCAGACGCCACTCGATTTTGTCTTCGGGTACCAGATCGCTGTAGCGCTGACCGTAGCCGGTGGAAACTTTCGCGGTCAGCGGATCGAAGAGGTTGCGGCTGTTGTCCGGCGGCCGGGCGGGAGTGTTGGGGTAAGGGCCAGTCCACACGCTGTCCACGCCCCATCCGGCGTAGAGGAAGTGCGGTGCGCTCAATTCGCGGCGGTAGACCCCGTTGTAGGAGACTTCGTCATCGCTTTCGCTCAGCGGTTGGTCGGCGGTCTTTTGCCGGCCATAGCGCACCTTGAAGATGTTCTGGACGGAATTCTTGGCCTCTTTCCATTCGCCATCGAAATCCCCGCTCAGCAACATGGTCGTCGTACGCGCACTGCCGCCGATGGTCGGATCGAGGCTGTTGTCGGCGTTCATGGTCGTGGAGTTAGCGAAGAAGACCCCGAAGCGGCCCTTGGTGGTCCAGGGGCTGGCTTCGGGAGCCGCCGGCACCGGCACCGGCACCGGCTGCGCGACGGGTTCAGGTTCAGCGGCGGTCAGTCCCGCGGTCAGTCCCGCGGTCAACAGGCCGATGAGCGAGGTATTTACGAAGATCGTGTGGACTGGAAAAGTTAAAAACTTGAATTTCATGGGTCTGGAAAGTGGCGCGCTCGCCCCAAAGTCAACTCACGATCTGTCCTATGATTGTGCATCCTCGAATAGCTGGCGACCCGCCTTACCCGTCGCCAACCATTCTTTGAGCGCCGGGGCATCATTGGCGCTGAGCACCGCTTCCAGATTCGCCAGACGCTCGCGACTGCGTGCAAGCAGGGGGAAGAGAGCCTCGCGATTAGCGAGCAGGATATCCAGCCAGAGCTCCGGCGCGCCGCCGGCGATACGCGTCGCATCGCGAAAGCCGCTGGCGCACACCGGAGCGGCTTCGGCACTGAGCAGCGAAGCGGTGACCGAGGCCAGGATGTGCGGTAGGTGTGATGCTTCGGCAACCACCCGATCATGCGCTTCGGGCGTCAGCCGTTGGGTGCGCGAACCGACTGCCTGCCACAGCCCTTCGATGGCGGCGATGAGCGCCGGCGGAGTTTCGGCGCGCGGCGTCACCAAGGTCAGGCGCTGACGATAGAGCTCGGCGTCGGCGTGGGCCAACCCTTGCAGATGGCTGCCGCACATCGGATGGCTGCCGAGGAAGCGCTGTGCCAGCGGTTGCAGTTCGGCGCATAGTGTGCCCTTGGTCGAGCCGACATCGGTGATCATCGCCCCGGTGTCAGCGGCGAGCGCCCGCACGGTGGCGGCAATAATGCTCACGGGTGTGCAGACCACGGCGATGCGTGCCCGCGCCGCCGCCGGAAAATCAACGACCGGCGTACCCCAGCCGCGCGCGGCGGCGGCTTCCGCGACCTCATGGCGGTGATGGTGCAGCAAGACCGGGACGCCGGCGCGGCTCAGGGCAGCGGCCA
>JBILBP010000115.1:0-7778 GCA_044353645.1 Planctomycetota bacterium
CTTCGGCGACCGCCGCCAGGGCCTCGGGGCCGGCTTCGACGCGGATCTCGGGAGGTACCAGGGCGCGCAGTTCGGCGGCGCGCGCGACCTCGGCGACGACCACGATCTGCGGGCGGTAACGCACCGCTTGGGCCGCGAGTTCGGCGATCTTGGCGTTGCCGGTGATGGCGTACACCGGCAGTCCGAGGTGCTCGGCCACGTGCAGGGTGTTGACGCCGATCGAGCCGGTGGCGCCGAGGATGGTCAACATCAGCGGTTACCGATCAGGTCGGCGAGGTGCTTGAGCAGCAGATCGGTGTGTTCGGGCAGGCCGACGGTGATGCGTAGCTTGGTGTTGAGGCCCGGTCGATTCCAGAAGCGCACCAAGAGGCCGCGGGCCTTCAGTCCGAGATACAGTTCCTGGGCCCGTGCGCCGACTTCGCAGAGTACGAAATTGCCCGCGCTCTGCGGCCAGGTCCAGCCGAAGCGCGCCAGCCCCTGCTCAAGGCGGTGGCGTTCGGCCACCGTCGAGCGCACCAGGGTGCGGTGATGGTCAACATCGTTCAGGGCGGCGATGCCGACCTGCTGGGTCATGTAGTTGACGTTGTAGCTGTCCTTGACCTTGCTCAGTTCGCCAACGATCTGGGCATGGGCGAAGAGCAGGCCCAGGCGCGCGCCGGCCAGCGAATAGCTCTTCGAGAAGGTCCGCAGCACGATGAGGTTGGGGTGGCTGGCGAGATGCGGCAGCAACGACGATCCCGGCGCCGCGAAATCGATGTAGGCTTCGTCGACAACGAGAATGCCCTCGTGGCGATCAGCCAGGCGGCGGAGATCTTCGACCGGGGTCAAGGTCGCCGAGGGATTGTTGGGGTTGGCAACAATTAAGAGCTTGGCGTTCTGTCGCACCAACGCCTCGGGCAGTTCCCAGGTCGTGGAGGTGACGCGGTAATCGACGTGCACGGCTTCGACACCCTGCAGGGCGGCGAGGGTGTCGTACAGGCCATAGGTCGGCCACGGGTAGGCCACGCGCTCACCGGGCTTGAGGAAGGCGCGGTAGATCACCGTCAGGCAGTCATCCGAACCATTGCCGACGAGGATCTGTTCGGGGGCCACGTCGAAGCGCGCGGCGGCGGCTTCGCGCAGGCCGGTGGCGGTCGGATCCGGATACAGGCGCAAGCTGTCGCTGCCCTTGGGCAGGTGGCTCAAGGCCGCCCAGACCGCCGGCGAGGGGCCGGTGGCGCACTCATTGGTGTTGAGCTTGATGCAGTCGCGGACCTGCTCACCAGGGGTGTAGGCGGCCATCGCCCGGATGTCAGGACGCAGATGGCGGAGGGCAGTGCAGGTTGCAGCGGGCAGCGGATCAGACATGGCGGGTAAAACACTAGCCAAAGCTTGTGGCGGGGGAAGCCGGCTGATGGTGGGAGCTTATGCGGGCACTCCTGGGATTTCTCGGTCTGACCTATGGCGTGGCGGCGCTGGGCGCGTGCTTTCCGCCGGATGCGTGGTTTGCCCAGCTGGCGAAGCCGGCGTGGATGCCCCCGGGCTGGGTCTTCGGCGCGGTGTGGACGGTGCTCTACGGACTGATCGCCATCGCCGGCTGGAAGCTGTGGCAATCCCAAGCCAGCATCGCCCGGCGCATGGCGCTGATCCTGTGGGCCGCGCAATTGCTCATCAACGCCCTGTGGAGCCCGCTGTTCTTTGGCCTGCATCAACCGTTGGCGGCGCTCATCGACATCCTCATCCTCGACGCGCTGGTGGTCGCCAGCTTCGGCTGGTTCCGTCAGGTTCATGTGCTAGCGGCTTGGTTGTTCGTGCCCTACGGCCTATGGGTACTCGGCGCGACGGCGCTGAATGTGGCGATCGTGATGCTCAATTAGGCGAGAGCATCTGGATAGGGTGCGCTAGGCAGCGGCTACGAGGCAATCTCATCTGACTGGAGTCTGGCGTGATCCCGCCCAGCGCTGCTTGCTTACCCCGCTGGCGGGCCGGGTGGCAGTCGTTCTGTGGCATCAGCTGGCCTGGTCTGCCGTCGGCGGGGCGTGGATGAGCCGTCGTTCGGCGAAGCGAACACGGGGCTAATCGACCACGCCAGGAGTGGCGCAGCGAACGCTGGAGATGCGCCAGAAGGATGATGCGCGCACGGCAATCTCCGCCTACGAGGGCAAGCACGTGAGGTACGATTCCACAATTGTAGGGCTCCAGGCCATCGATTCCAAGGCTACGCTTGCCCGGGCTGCGGGCGGCGCCATGGCCGGGTGGATCGGCGATTCTGATAAATCTCGCTGTAAGCGTTCGATGCTTTTCGAGGTGATGGTTGGAAAGTCGGCGCTCGTCCTTATCGTGAGGGAGTAATGGAAGAATTCCTGCGCGCGTTAATGTCTGGCGGAGTGGCGCCATACACGGCTCTGCTCATCGCCACCGGCTTGTACTGGCTGCTGGTCATCCTTGGGGCCGTCGATCTCGATATCTTGCATCTCCACCATGAGGTGGATGGCCATGGCCATGCCGGTAGCGATAGCGCTAGCGATAGCGATGGGCATGAGCCGCAGTGGTTTTCGGGCTTCTTCGAATTCCTCTCGCTCGGCCGCGTACCGCTCACCGTCATCCTCAGCATCCTCATCTTCAGCGCCTGGTCGGTGGCCATGGCCTTGGCCTTGTGCGGTCTGTGGTGGCCGGTGGTGCTGGTGGGGGCCTTGCTCATCGCCTTGCCCTTGACCGGGGGTGTCTGTCGGCCGCTGCGGGCGGTCTTTTCGACGCTGGACCGGGGAGTGACGATGGGCACTTCGCTGCTTGGTCGCGAATCTCGCATCACTTCGGCAACTTGCGATGCGTCCTTCGGTACCGCCAGCTGTCTTGTTGACGATGCGGAGATGCTGCTTCAGGTCGTGGCCATCCGCCCCGAACTGAACTTTCGCCGCGATGAGCTGGTGATCATCGTCGATTACGATCCTGAGCGCGAGCTCTACCTGGTCGGTCCAGCCGTGCATCTGCAGGCGGCCGCGTCGGCTCCAGCTCTCATGCAAGCGTCCACTCACGCGTCCACTCACGCGTCCACTCACGCGTCCACTCACGCGTCCACTCAAGCGCCCACTCAAGCGCTCGCTCAGGCGCCAGGCGGAGACCCGCCGTGGTCGGCGGAACGCACCGAATCTTTCCTTCCCACTTCTCCATCACCGGCACCGCAACGGCAGCCGCAATCACAATAGGAATCGCACATGGATCCGTTCACCATCCTGATCATCGCCGTGGGCGTTGGCATCTTCATCCTGATGCTCTTCATCCTGGCCGTGCTCAAGGCTTTCTATCACACCGTCGAACAGGGCCACGCCCTGATCATCACCCGTTTGCGCAGCGGGGCTGAAGTCTCCTTCTCCGGAGCCGTGGTCTTGCCGGTGGTCAATCGCAGCGAGGTCATGGACATCTCCCTGAAGACCATCGAAGTCGATCGTCGGGGCGCCAACGGCCTGATCTGCAAGGACAACATCCGCGCCGACATCAAGGTGACGTTTTTCGTGCGTATCAACAAGACCGCCGAAGATGTCATGCGCGTCGCCACCAGCGTCGGCGTGCATCGGGCCTCGGATCAGAAGACCCTCGAGGAGCTGTTCCTGGCGAAGTTCAGCGAGGCCTTGAAGACCGTCGGCAAGCGCATGGAGTTCGTCGATCTCTACAATCAGCGTGACGAGTTCAAAGATGAGATCGTCAAGGTCATCGGGCGTAATCTCAACGGCTACGCCTTGGA
The DNA here is from genome assembly GCA_044353645.1 of Planctomycetota bacterium. GTDB lineage: Bacteria > Planctomycetota > UBA11346 > UBA11346 > UBA11346 > CAIUVD01. Next base: position 3,722 of record JBILBP010000115.1, read on the forward strand.
GGACGCAGCGATCGACTTCATCGAGCAGACTCCGCTGACCATGCTCGATCCCGACAACATCCTCGATAGCGAAGGTCGCAAGAAGATCATCGAGCTGACCTCGCTGCAGAAGATGAAGGCCAACGAGATCGAACGCGAGACGCAGAAGAAGATCAAGAAGCAGGACGTCGAAGCCCGCGAGGCGATCCTCTCGCTCGAACGTCAGCAGTGTGAAGCCGAAGCCAAGCAACAGCGCGAGATCGCCACTGTGCGCGCCCGCGAATCTGCCGAACAGCAGCGCGTCGAGGCCGAAGAACGCAAACGTGCTACCGAAGCCCAGATCGAGGTCGATCAGGAACTCGGCGTGCAGAAGCAGAATGCCGATCGCGAAGTGCAGATCGCCGGCAAGAATCGCGAAGGTGCCGTTGCCGTCGAAGGCGAACGGGTCGAGAAGGATCGCATGCTGCAGGCGGTGGCGCGTGAACGCGCCGTCGAACTGTCGAACATCGAGCGCGAGAAGATCATCGCCGAGGAGCGCAAGCAGATCGCCGAGGTCATCCGCGACCGGATCGTGGTCGAACGTGCCGTGGCCGAGGAGGAGGAGCGCATCAAGGACGTCCGCCTGCTCGCGGATGCGCGGCGTGTCCGCGACGCGGCGCTGATCAAGGCCGATCAACAGGCTCAGGAAATCCGCATCAAGGAAGTCTCCCTCGCCGAGGCCGAATCGCTGGTGGCGGTCCAGCATGCCAAGGAGCGCCTGACCCTTGCCGAGGCTGATCAGACCATCGCCGAGAAGGACGCCATGGCCGCGATCCGGCGCTCGGAAGGCAAACAGGCCGAGGCCGCCGCCGAAGGCTTGGCGAGGGTCAAGGTTGCCCAGGCCGAGACCCTGGTCATCGCCCAGCGCGGCGAGGCCGAAGCCTCGGCCGTCGAAGGCAAGATGCTCGCCGAGGCCCGGGGCCTTTCGGAAAAAGCCGGAGCGATGGCCAAGCTCTCTGACGCGACCCGTGAACATGAGGAATTCCGTCTGCGCCTGCAGGGCGACATTGAGATCGCCAAGGCCAAGTTGGCGATGCAGGGCACCATCGCCGAGAACTCGGCGAAGGTCCTCGCAGAATCCCTCAAGAACGCCAACGTGCAGATTGTTGGCGGCGAAGGGCAGATCTTCGATCGCCTGGTGGGTGCGATCGGCGCCGGGCGCAGTATCGATACGACCATCGGCAGCAGCACCGCGTTGCAGTCGGTGCTCAAGGAGTACCTCGACGGCGAGCGCAGCCTGCCCGACGATCTCAAGGATCTGCTCGGACGCATGTCGTCGGCGGACGTCGCCAATCTGGCGGCGGCCAAGGCCCTGACCCGCTGAGCGCGAGGGGCGACTTCAATGATGGTTCCAATGTGAAGGAAGTGCGATGATCGAGCTTGAAACTACGACCTTTGACGTCATCCGCCGCCGCCTGGAACACCAGGTGGCGGGGCTGGCGAGCGCCGTCGGCAATCTCGAGCAGGAGCGCAAGCGGCTCTTCGGATCGATCGCCATCGAGCTGATCGGAACCCATCGCGTGCGCACCGAGAATGCCAGCGTGCCGCGCGACTTGGTGGTGATCGAGACGCCCGCCGGTCCGCGTTTCATCCTCGGCTGCGAGGTCGTGATCGGCCTGCGTTCGAAGGTCGTCCCCGGCGACATCTTCAGCGAACTTGCCGAGACTACCGAGGGCATCGGGAACGGCGCTTCGACGCTGCTGGTCGAGGACGGCTTCCTGCGCGACTTCTCGGAACTGTTCCAGTATTACAAGGATGCCCGGCTCCTGCATCTGCGGCGGACCGGCGAGCTCATGCTGGTGGTTTTCCAGACTGGGCTGCGCCTCACCGATACCAGGGTCCTGCGCTTCGATGTGGTCCGCGAAGGGCTGCGTTACCGCGATGCCCGTGGCGAACGCGACTATGTCTTTCCGCCCGCCCAGGATTTCGCCTGGACCCGTTCGACCCGCGAACTGCATGTCCTCGGTCCGCATCCGCATATCAACATCAGCGACACCATCTTTGTCGAATGCATCGGAGGCGATCTCACGGTCAAGATCGAGAACAACACCGCCACCGGTCTGGGCATCTATTGCGAGCCGGTGGATAACGCCATTCAGGGATTGGATGACGCCGAGATCTATTTCGCCGAGCTCGAATCCTGCATCCTGCTCAAGATCCGGCCCTATCAGGAACGGACTTTCCGTTATCTGGTGTATAATCGCCGTACCCAAGAGGTCGTGCGCATCGACGAGATCGGGCTTTCCTGCCAGCAGCTTCCCGAAGGCCAGGGGCTGATCTTCCCCGGCGGTGGGTGGTTGGCCGACGGGCGCGTGAAGCGCTTCCCGGTCGATGCCGCGGGTATGGAATTCAAGCGCGCGGTGCGAGCCCCCAACGGCGAAGACGTCTGCTATGTCTTCTATCGGCGCGATGTCGGCACCTACCTGCTGCTGATGTACAACCTCATCACCCGCGAATTGGCCTCGCCGATCGCTTGCCATAGCTGGTGCAACCTCGCAGATGGACGCGTGGTGGTGCTGCGCGCCGAGTCCGAGCCGACGCGCATCCACGTGCTGCAGGTATGGAAGACCCCGTTCTGTTCGGATGAGCATCAGCTCTCGCTGCTGCCCAGCGAGGATTCCTTCCTCGCCCGCTTGGGAAATCGCGAGCTGGTGCGGGCGGTCTCGGATCTTCTGCATCTCCAGCGGCTGGCGGGTTCGCCGGTGCCGACGCGACCGATCTATGATGGCATGCAGGCGCATGTCGCGCGTCTGCATGATGCCTATCCCTGGTTGGCGACACTCCCCGAGCTCGCCACCGGGCTCGCCGAACTGCGTACCACCATCGCCCAGGTCATCGATGAATTCGCTAAAATCAGTGAATTCACGCAGGCCGCTGCCGGCCAGGTCGCGGAAGCCAAAACACGGGTGGAGGCCTTGCTGTTCGACCTCGAGCGCGGCACTAAGAGTGATCTCGCAAGCTCTCGCCTTGAAGATAAGGTCGAACCACTCGCGCGTTTGCGCGCTATGCGCGGACAGCTCGCCGGGCTCGCCGAGATCCGCTTCGTCGATGCCGCGGCCATCGCCGCCCTCGATGAGCGCGTGGCTATGGCCTTGCGTACGGCGAGTGCCCGGGCGGTGGAATTCCTGCTCAGCGACGTCGCCCTGCAGGCCACCAGCACGGAGATCACACGCATCGAGGCGGAAGGCGCCGCTGCTACCAGCGTCGCCACCGCCGGGCCCTTGCGTCAGCGCCTCGACGATCTCGCGGCGGGGATCGATGTCTTGGTCGAGACCGTGGGTTCGCTGGACATCGCCGACCAGACCCAGCGCACTGCCATCCTCGAACGCATCACCGGCATTTATGCCGGTGTTGGGCGGGCCCGGGCGGTGGTGGCGAATCGCCGCACCAGCTTGGGCCAGGCCGAGGGCCGCAGTGCCTTCGCGGTGCATATGCAGTTGCTCGCCCAGGCCACCGCCAACAGCCTGGGATTGGCCAGCGATCCCCAGCGCTGCGACGAACTCGCCGGCAAACTGCTCATCCAGGTCGAAGAGCTGGAAGGGAAGTTCGGGGAGTTCCCCGAATTCATCGCCGAGCTGGGCTCGCGTCGGGCGGAAATCTCCGAAGCTTTTGCCGCCCAAAAGCAGCAGCTCCTCGATGCCCGGGCGCGTCACGCCGACGGTCTGGTGCAGGCTCTAGAGCGCATCCTGGCGACGATCTCGCGCCGCTGCCAGGGGGTCGCCACCCGCGAGGAATTGCAGGCCTATCTGGCCGCGGATCCGCTGGTGGCCAAGGCCCGGGCGCTGATCGCGAATCTTTCCCAGCTGGGCAGCACGGTAGCGGCGGGCGACGCCGAAGGTCGCCTGTCGGCGGCCCGCGATGCTGGTCTGCGGCGCTTGCGCGATCGTACCGAACTCTTCGACGAAGACGGCGCGGTGCGCCTCGGCCGGCACCGGTTCTCGTTGAATGCGACGCCCCTGGAGCTGACTTTGTTGCCGCGTAGGAACGCCGAGGGCGTCCCCGGGCTGGTGTTCCATCTCACCGGTACCGAGTACGAGCG